>JACMOE010000460.1 GCA_014378185.1 Gemmatimonadaceae bacterium
CTGCCAGTCGGAGGGAATTGGGGATAGTCGGCGCTTCTCCACTGCGGCTTCGAAGCACAACCAGCCGCCAATGAGGCTTGGCGTAAGAACGGAGCGCTGACTACGGATGAGGCGCCGCTCCGTTCGCATGCGGCGATCAGTGTCGGCCAGATGCGTGACTGCGCTGCGGCGAGGAGAAATACGGCGCTCCTCGAGTCGCGGCACCACGTCCCAGGCCTGCCATTCCGTGCCGCGAGAATCCATGAAAGTTCGATATGACATCTTGAGCTCCCGTGTATGGGTTCGGTAGCTGCAGCCGAGTTCGCTCCGATTCGATTTTGTACCGAGGAACAACGCACGCGGAGTGCCAAGTTCTACACTCCAACGCATGAAAAAGGAGCGAGCTGATCGGGGCAAATTACAGTCAAAACTTTGCGCATCGTTCGCGACGAGTGGCCGAGCGCGGCACGGGCGGTGCAATGGCTACGCGTGTACTCTCAACGACCAGGAGCCAGTTCGTGCGGCAACTCTACATCATCGCGCTTTTCATCCCGCTGTTCAGTGACGTGGCGCACGCTCAGCGCGCCGATACAAGTGGTGTCAGCAAGACGTTCTTCACGCAACGCGACCTGGTGTATACCGGCGCGGCGTTGGCCGGTGCTGGCATCGTGTCCGCATTCGACCCCGCGATCGCACGCGCGTCGCAGCGCGGGCGGCGTTACGACCCCGTCACCGGCGCTCAGGTGGACGGGCTGTCGCGCTGGTCCACGAAGGTGAGTCACGTGAACGAAACGACGCTCACCGTGGGTGGCATCCTGGTCTACGGCGCGGCGCGGCTGTTCAATGCGCCTACGGTCACCGATGTGGCGTTACACGCCACGGAGTCCGTGGTGCTCGCGAGCCTCGCCAGCCAGCTCATACGCGGCCCGCTGGGCCGCACTCGGCCCTATGTGACCCACGACAGCGACCAGTACAAGTTCAAGCCGTTCCGCGGATTCGTCGGCGATTCGACGTTCGACTACCGCTCGTTTCCGTCCATCCATACGTCGTCGAGCATGGCGGTGGCAACGGTGCTTTCGATGGAGCTGCATCGCCGGCATCCGGATGCAACGCCGTACGTCGCGCCGCTGCTGTTCGCAGCAGGAGCGCTTCCCGGCCTCGCGCGCATTCGCCTGGACCAACACTGGGCGAGCGACATCGTGTTCGGCGCCTTCATGGGCGTGCTCTCGGGCTACAAGGTGGTGAATTACAGTCACGGGCATCCCGACAACTGGTTCGACCGCACGCTCGGAAGCGCATCGGTGGCGCCGGACGCCCACGGACGGATGTTCGTGATGCTCAGCCCGACTTTCTGACCTCAACCCATACAGAACTTCCATGGCAAAGAACTCATCCACCTCTCCCGCGCGCGGAGCCAGCGCGCAGGAATCCGCACCGATCATCGGCCAGCGCGGCCGAGAGATCCAGAAGTTCGGCACCATCAGTCGCATCCCCAATGGCCTGAGCGAGAAGGTCTGCCTGGGGAGCGTGACGGCGCTCAATCAGGTGCTCGCCGACACGATGACGCTTCGCGACATGTACAAGAAGCACCACTGGCAGGTGTCGGGTCACACGTTCTACTCGCTGCACCTGCTGTTCGACAAGCATTTCGAGGAGCAGGCGGAGCTGGTGGACGCGATCGCCGAGCGGATCCAGCTGCTGGGCGGCCTGGCCATCGCGATGGCGCCGGATGTGGCGGAGCTGTCGAAGATCGAGCGTCCGCCCAAGGGCCGCGAGGAGGTACCGGTGCAGATCTCCCGGCTGCTCGAGGCGCATGAGCACATCCTGAAGGAGTCGCGCAAGTACGCCGGCGACGCTGACGACGCGGGCGATGACGGCACGAATGACCTGCTGGTGTCGAACGTGGTGCGGACGAACGAAATGCAGGTGTGGTTCGTGTCAGAGCACCTGGTGGACCAGCCGGTGGTGCGCGCGGATTGAACGACCGTCTGACAGTCTGACGGTCCGACCGTCAGACTGATTGACGAGCGTCACGGTGCCACATCATGCCACGTGACGCTCGTTTCGCGTTCAAGGACCCACCGCATTCCCCATTGGTCCTCGAACAGCAGCAACGGGTGGCCCTTCGCGTCGTAGAGCAGCATTCGCCCGCGGTCGCGCGCAATCCGCTCGATCTCCGCTTGCGCGCCCACCACCCAGCGCGGATACCGCGCCGTGATCTTCTCCAGCTTGCAGGGCGCACCGTACTCGTGCTCCAGCCGATGGAGCATCACGTCGAACTGAAGCTGCCCCACCGCGCCCACGATGGGTGTCGGGCTCAGCGTATCGGTGCCTGACGTATAGAACACCTGCGCCGCGCCTTCCTCCGTGAGCTGGCGGAGACCGGCGTCGAGCTGCTTGCGCTTGAGCGGATCGGCGGCCACGATGCGCGCAAAGTGCTCCGGCGCAAAGCGCGGAATCCCGCTGAACTCGAGGTCGTCGTCCACGGCGAGGGTGTCGCCGATACGGAGGGTGCCGCGGTCCATCACGCCGATGACGTCACCGGGAAAAGCCTCCTCGATCATCGATCGCTCGCGCGCGAGGAACTGCTGCGCGCTCGAGAGGCGCAGCGGCTTGCCGGTGCGCACGTGCGTGACGCTCAGGCCTGGCGCGAACTTGCCGGAGCAGATGCGCACGAAGGCAATGCGATCGCGGTGCCGCGGATCCATGTTCGCCTGGATCTTGAACACGAAGCCGCTGAAGTTGGGATCGGCGGGGTTGACGAGGCCACTCGTGGACTCGCGTGCCATCGGGGGCGGCGCGAGCTCGACGAATTCGCGAAGGAATGGTTCGACGCCAAAGTTGGTGAGTGCGCTGGCGAAGAACACCGGCGACAGCGTGCCCGCGAGCATTGCCGATTCGCTGAAGGAGTGTCCCGCCTCGTCGAGCAACGCGATGTCGTGCACGAGTTGCCCATGCGCCTCGCTGCCGAGCATGTCGCCGAGGCTCGGGTCGTCGAGCGCCTTGACCTGGACGTCCGCTTCGCTCGCGCCGTGATCGTCCCCACGCTCGAAGCGATAGATCAGCTTGCGCCGGCGATCGTACACACCGATGAACGCGCTGTTCGAGTGAATGGGCCACGTGATCGGGTAGCAATCGATGCCGAGGTCGGCCTCGACGTCACCGAGGAGCTTGAGGGGGTCCTCGCCGACGCGGTCGCACTTGTTGACGACGGTGAAGATGGGCATGCGGCGCCGCTTGCAGACGGCAAAGAGCTGGCGCGTGCGCTCCTCGACACCCTTGCGGTTGTCGAGCAGCATGACGGCGCTGTCGGCGGCGATGAGGACGCGGTAGGTATCCTCGGAGAAGTCCTCGTGGCCCGGCGTGTCGAGCAGGTTGATCTGGTAGCCGTCATACTCGAACTGCATCACGCTGGACGTGACCGAGATGCCGCGCTCCTGCTCCATCTGCATCCAGTCCGAGGTGGCGTGGCGCTGCTGGCGGCGCGCCTTGACCGTGCCGGCGAGGTGGATGGCGCCGCCGTACAGCAGCAGCTTCTCGGTGAGGGTCGTCTTGCCGGCGTCGGGATGGCTGATGATCGCGAACGTGCGGCGCGTGCGAATGGCGTCGTGGAGAGCGGGGTCGATGGTCACCCAAGCAATCTAGTCGGCGCTACTCGAGCTCCGGGGGCCGATTGGGCCCGCGCACGAGGGCCGCGAGCCACTGCCGGAGCCCCCGCTTTGGCCGGCGCGTGCCGGCATTCTCGACACCATCGGCGAACGAACGGAACACGAACTCCGCCGCGCCGATCCTGAGGTGGCCGCCCGAGGGCAACTCGCGTTCGCCGGACACGCGGGATCCGTCGACGAAGGTGCCGTTGGCGGAGTGGAGGTCCACCACGTACCACACGGTGCCCTTGCGCAGGAGCGTGGCATGCGATGACGACACACTCTCGTCGCCGAGCTTGACGTCATTGTGCCGCGCGCGACCGATGGCAAACACGGGCTTGTCCAGCTCGAAGGTGGCGCCGGTGTGCGGGCCGCGCACGATGACGAGCGTGCAGGACAGCCGCCGGCCGTGGGGCGCGCCGCCCAGCATGCGCGCGATCTGCGAGCGGTCGAGAATCTGGGTGGCGTTGCTGTCGGGCGCAGGAATGCTGTCGTTCGACAGGCCGTCGACCTCGAAGCGGAACTCGGCGTCGTTCATGCCGATGACGTCGCCGTGCGCCAGCAGGTAGGTGCCGCGAACGGGGACGCCGTTGACCTTGGTGCCATTGGCGCTCTCGTCGCGGAGCAGGAATCCGCCGCTCACGGGGCTCACCGACGCGTGCCGACGCGAGATGCCGGTACCGGACACGAACAGGTCACATGCGTCGTCGCGTCCCAGCACGACGCGGCGATCGGTGAGCGCGAAGGCGGCGCCAGTGGCCACGTTCAGCAGGCGCGCGCGAATGCCGGAGACGAGCGGCACCGCGGCTTCACGGACACGGGGCGGGCGGGGCTCCCACTCGTTGCCGCGTTCGTCGAAGGCGGTGACCGCGGACTTGCCCGTGGTGTCGGTCTGGTAAGTGAGCCGGCACTGCTCGAAGGCAATGGTGTCGCCGTTGTGCAGACTGGCGGGCGCGATGCCGAGTGGCTCGTCATTCAGCCGGACGACGACGGCGGCGGTAGTGCGCTGGATGATGGCGACTCCCATGCCAGGGCGCGGCACCGTGATGGTGGCGACGGCGGAGGTCCACTCCAGCGCGGACAGCTCGAGGGCATGGGCACCTCGGCCACCAATGCTGTGGGTGCCAGGGAGGAGGAGACAGCGGTCGGCGCCATGGAGCAACTGCGGCATGAATCCCATCCTGTCAGCGAAGGCAGCAATTCGTCACGCTGCAACCTGCTGGCGGCGAAGCACTGGGTCGGTGATGCGCATCACTCAATTGTACGAAGTACCTAGTACGAAGTACCTAGTACCTATTACCTAGTTTTACCTAGTACGAAGTACCTGTACGCGGTACCTGTACGAGGTACCTGTACGAGGTACGTGGTACCACGGTACCGGGTACCAGGTACCGCGTACCAGGTACACCACGTACCACGTACCTGTACCGAGTATCTGATACCGTTTATGCGCCGTTTGTCGCCTACCTCACAGCAAAAGTGAGTGTTGCCCATTTCGACTCGTAGTCCACCGAATCGTGCGCCGCTGCGGGCACCCTCGCCATGCGGATGAACTTCACGTACCACACGCCGGCCGTCGCAAGCCGGATGCTGGCCTCGCCGGCGGCATCAGTGCGCACCGACTGCTCCTTGAAGCGGCCACCCGACACCGTGCGACCGCCGGCCAGCACCACCTGGTTGGCGATCGGCGCGCCATCCACAATGGCGCGCACGCGCAGGGTCCGTGCACCGCGCACGGCGACGTACGGATTGGTGAGCGGCACCAACTCAGCGGGGTAGCCGAGCACGGTGCCGAAGCTCGCGGTGCGTGCGTCGCCCACCTGCACCAGTGCCTTCACGTGCTTGGCGTACCGCTCCGTCGCCCCCTTGGCCAACTCGCCGGCCGCAGTGCGCGCGGCAAGAATGTCGGGCAACCCGTCATCCGCCAGATAGGCGTTGAACTTTGCGCCGTCGAGTGTGATGAGGCGCGGACGGAGCGAGGCGCCGAACACATAGGTTC
>JACMOE010000003.1 GCA_014378185.1 Gemmatimonadaceae bacterium
GCTGGTACAGAGCGGGAAGCCGGTGGCCGTGTTCCGGACGCATTCGGGCGCGCCACGAGTGCTCATCGCCAACTCCAACCTCGTAGGGCGCTGGGCCACGTGGGAGCACTTCCGCGAGCTGGAAAGGAAGGGCCTCATGATGTATGCCCAGATGACCGCGGGGTCGTGGATCTACATCGGTTCGCAGGGCATCGTGCAGGGCACGTACGAGACGTTCGGTGCAGTGGCCGATCGCCACTTTGGGGGTTCGCTCGCCGGCCGCCTGGTGGTCACGGCCGGACTGGGTGGCATGGGTGGCGCGCCGACGCTGGCGGCCACGATGCAGGGCGCCGTGATGCTCGCGTTCGACGTTGACGAATCGCGCATCGACAAGCGATTGGCGACGGGCTACTGCGACGTGAAGGCAGCGTCCCTGGATGACGGGCTCGCGCGCGCTGACGAGGCGTGCCGCGCGGGCCGCGCGCTCTCCATCGGCGTCGTGATGAATGCCGCGCCGGCGCTCGAGGCACTGGTGCAGCGTGGGGTGCACATTGACGTGCTCACTGACCAGACGAGTGCCCACGACATGTTGCGTGGATACATCCCCGACGGCCTGTCGCTCGCCGATGCCGCGGAGCTCCGCGCACGCGATCCCGATGCGTACGTCGTGCGCAGCACCGCCACCGCGGTCAGGCACGTGCGAGCCATGCTCGCGCTCAAGCGCGCCGGCACCATCACCTTCGACTACGGCAACAACGTTCGCACCGTGGCCTTCGACGCCGGCGTGACGGACGCGTTCGAGATTCCCGGATTCATCCCCGAATACATCCGGCCCCTGTTCTGCGAAGGGAAGGGGCCGTTCCGGTGGGTGGCCCTTTCCGGCGATCCACGGGACATCGCGCGCACCGACGAACTGGTGCTGGAGATGTTTCCCCACGACGCCCACCTTCGGCGCTGGATCACCCTCGCGCGCGAACGCATCCAGTTCCAGGGTCTGCCGGCGCGCATCTGCTGGCTGGGGCAGGGTGACCGCGCGCGCTTCGGCATCGCCCTCAACGACCTCGTGGCATCCGGCGAGTTGAGCGCGCCCATCGCCATCGGCCGGGATCATCTCGATACCGGCAGCGTTGCGTCGCCCTTTCGCGAAACAGAAGCGATGCTCGACGGCAGCGACGCCGTGAGCGACTGGCCCATCCTCAACGCATTGCTGAACGTGGCGAGCGGCGCGACCTGGGTGTCGTTCCATCATGGTGGCGGCGTGGGTATCGGCAACTCGCTGCACGCGGGCCAGGTCATCGTCGCCGACGGCACGCCCGAGATGCGCGAGCGGCTCCAGCGCGTCCTCACCAATGATCCTGGCATCGGGGTGGTGCGTCATGCGGACGCAGGCTACGCCGCCGCGCGCGAGACGGCAGCCCGCACGGGCATCGTCATGCCGATGGAGCGCTAGTGCTTTCGGCGCGATTCAAGCCGTGGCACGTGCCGCTGTTTCTTGCAAAGTACGCCTGGCTCTCGATGCGAAAGCGGCCGTTGCTGGTGCACTTCGAGGTCACGTTACGCTGCAACGCCCGTTGCGGATTCTGTGACTACTGGAAGACGCCAGCCGAAGCGCGGGAGCACGAGCTGGCGTCCTACGCCGATGCCGCGCGCCACTTCAATCCCATGCTCGTCACCTTCACGGGCGGCGAGCCGCTCATGCGCCGCGACCTCGAGGACATCGTCGCCGCCGTCGATGCGGCCGTGCGCCTGAAGTACGTCACGCTCATCACGCACGGCGGCATGCTGACGCCGGAGCGCGCTGCGTCACTGTGGCAGGCGGGCATCCACCAGTTCAACATCTCGCTGGATTACCTGGACGGTCGCCACGACAGTGCGCGCGGCATTCCGGGCCTCACGGAGAAGATCTTCAATGCGGTCGACGGCATGCGCGCGCGCGGCATCGACAACATCCGCTTCAACACCGTCATCAAGGACGACAACCTGGATCAGCTGCTCCCGCTCGTCGAGCGAGCCGCGTCGCTCGGCTGTGGCGTCAACTTCAGCGTCTATACGGACGCCAAGAACGGCAACCGCGACCACGTCCTCGCCGCGCCCCTGCACGCGGCACTCGACGACGTCATCGCGCGCTTGCTCGACCTCAAGCGGAGGCACCGCGGCGTGATCACCAACTCCGACGCCTACCTGGAGCAGATCCCTCGGTGGGTCCGGGGCGAGACAATGGAGCCGTGCCGCTCCGGCCAGCGCACCATCCACATCGATCCCACGGGTCACGTCAAGCGCTGTCCGGACTTTCCCACCGACTTCCACTGGCGCGACCACCGTGCGTACGCCCCCATCGACTGCAATGCGTGCTTCTACGCGTGCCGCGGCGAAGCGCAGGCCCCGCTGCGGCTTTCCAGGGTGCGCGACGTGATGGGCCGGCCGCACGCAATCGCATGAGCACCGGCGCGCTGCTCTTCGTCAACGCGATGCAGGTGATGACATGCGCCGGTGCCCCCCGCGCGCGGCGAGGGAGCGAGATGTCCGACGCCGTCGTCACGAGCGGCACCGCAGTGCTCGTGAAGGGCGAGACGATTGCCGCCACCGGCACGGAGGATTCGCTCCGCGCCGAGCATCCTGACGCAACCATCATCGACTGTGAACGCGGCGTGCTCACCCCGGGCTTCGTCGACTCGCACACCCACGCGATCTTCGGACGCGCGCGCTGTGAGGAACAGGAGCAGCGTGCCGCAGGCGTGCCCTACATGGAGATCGCGCGGCGGGGCGGTGGCATTCACGCCTCGGTGCGCGACCTGCGCACGCGCTCGGCGGACGAGCTGTTTGCGCTCGCCGAGCCCAGGCTACGCGCGCTCGCCGAGTGCGGCGTCACTACCGTTGAAGTAAAGTCCGGCTACGGACTCACTCTGCCCGATGAGATCAAGACGTTGCAGGTGATTCAGCGGCTGGCCGCCGTGTTGCCCATGCGCATTGTCCCCACCTGGTTGGGCGCGCACGAAGTGCCGCTCGAGTACCGTGAGCGCACGAATGGTCGTCGCGAATATATCGACCTCCTCCTGCACGAGATGCTTCCCGTCATCGCTCGCGATGGACTGGCGCGCTTTGCCGACGTGTTCTGCGAGCCTGGGGTCTTCACCGTCGCGGAATCGCGCACCATTCTTCTCGCCGCGCGCGCCGCCGGCCTCGGCATCAAGCTGCACGCGGACGAACTCACCACCGGTGGCGGTGCGGAACTCGCCGGCGAGCTCCACGCGACGTCCGCTGACCACCTCGCCGCCGTGAGCGACCAGGGCATTGCCGCACTCGCTGCGGGCGGAACGGTCGCGACCCTGCTGCC
>JACMOE010000461.1 GCA_014378185.1 Gemmatimonadaceae bacterium
CGCGGAGGCCGGTGGTGCTCAGCCGGTAGTCCGTACTCGGCTTGAGTGCGCGGCCCAGCTTGAGCGTCACTGACATGAAGGGCGACGGGCCCGTAAGCTTCGGCGGCGGCAGCGGCGCGGGCTTGCCGGGAACCGCGGGCGTTGGTGTGGCCGCTGGCGGCACGAACACGGGAGTGAGCGGCTTGCCCGCGACCGAATCGGCTCGTCGCGACGAGTCGCTCACCATCCTGGCGCGCACGCTGTCCGCCGCCTTCAGCGCGAGCGGCGAGAGTGCGGCGATGATCGGTACGTCGACGCTGTCGGAACCCACAAGGCGGAACGCAGAGGGCGCGAGCGGCTGGTTGGGATCGACGAGGCGATCGAATGTTGCGTTGAGCGTCACCGAGTCTATCACCGCCGGCGTGCCGATGCGGGCGGGCAGTGTGTCACGCGGCGCGGTGAGCAGTTGCAGCGCAGCGCCGCTGGGCACGGTCACGCGCACCGTGTCGTACGGCTCACTGCGCGCATCCAGCGCGCGATTGCCATTGGCGTCCACGAATGCGCGCACCAGGTAGGTGCCCTCGGTGAGTGGACCCACGGTGAATCGGCCGCTGCTGTCCGCCTGCGCCAGGTAGACCACGCTGTCCGGCGTGATGGCCTCGATGAACGCATGAACCGGCGCTCCGGTCACCCAGTCGAACGCAACGCCCTGGATCTTGAGCTTCGGGATTGTGGGCCCTGTGGAAAACACGATGGTAGTGCCGGCCTTCATCACGTTGTTGCGAAGGTCGGCGAGACCGGGCAACAGGGTGATGGTGTACGCGGTGTTGGGCCGAAATCCGTGACGGGGACTGATGTCGATGCGGCTGCGATGCCAGTCGAGCTTCGTGGCGCCATCGGAGGGCGACACCAGGAAATAGTTGTCGAGTTCCTGCGCGCCGGTACCCCGATCGTTGATGGTCTCGTCGAAGTAGAACTGGACGACCTTGTCCGTGACGTTCACGGCATTGGTGTCGGGCGTGACGCGCACGAGCAGGGGCGGGGCCTTGTCTTCTGGCCCACCAGGCGGCGGCGACGCGGAGGCGCAGCCCGCCATGGCCGCGAACAGCAATATCACGCCGCGCTGCACAATGCCTCGACGCGTGCGCGCAACAGTCCGGCGCGGGTCTGCCACTCCGTGCGCTTTGCCCGCTCCGCCGCCACCACGTTGGCGGGCGCCCGATCCACGAAGCCGGGGTTGCCGAGCCGGCCCTCGAGTGCGGTCAACTGCTTTTCCAGCCCCGCGAGCTCGGTTTGCAGGCGATCACATTCCTTTTTCACATCGATGAGGCCGGCCAGCGGCACGATGAGCTCCGTACCGCCGCTCAACACGACATTCGCCGCCGCGGCCCCTGGCGCCGCGTCTACGACAGCCAGCTGGGTGCGGGCGAGCCGCGCGATCAATTGCGATTCATCGCCGAGCACATGGCGGAGCGCGGGCGCGGCGATGATGAATGCATCGATCATCTTGCCGGGCGCGAGCCCGTACTCCGACCGTACGCGGCGCATGGCCTCCACGATCTCCTTGATGGGCTCGAACTCCGCGCCCCGCGCATCCGCCGCCGGCCGAGCGACGGGCCATGTCGCTGTGGCCAGAAACGTTCCGTCCACGTGGCTCGGCAACCGCTGCCACAGTGCTTCGGAGATGAACGGCACGATGGGATGCAGCAGGCGCAGTGCCTGGTCAAACACGTGCACCAGTACGGCCCGCGCGACCTCGGCATCATGGCCCGGCGTGAGCAGGCGACCCTTGCTGGCCTCGAGAAACCAGTCGGCCAGCTCGTTCCACACGAAGCGACGCGCTGTCTCGGCAAACTCGTTGAGCCGCAAGCCGGTGGCGCGTTCCTCGTCTGGCCAAACCGTGTGCGCGGGGCGCATCGGCCCGATGGCGCGATCGCACTCGCGGATGGCGGCGTCGAGACGGTCGAGAATCCACGCGTCGGCGCGCGACAGCTCGCTGGGTGCAATGGTGGCAAAGGGCCGCACCTCACCGTCGCCCACGTTCTTGAGCAGGAAGCGACCGATGTTCCACAGCTTCGTGGCAAAGTTGCGGCCCGTCGCAAACGACTTGTCGAGATCGTCCGGATCCAGGAAGACGTCGGCGCCCAGGCCCATGCCCGCGATGAGCGTGTAACGGAGTGCGTCGGCACCGTAGCGATGCACGACGTCCATGGGATCGATGCCGTTGCCGAGCGACTTGGACATTTTGCGGCCCTGCGTGTCGCGTGCGGTGCCGTGCAGGTAGACGCTGTGGAATGGCGCGTCACCCATGAACTCGTAGCCCAGCATGATCATGCGCGCGACCCAGAAGAACAGGATCTCCGGCGCGGTGACCAGCACGTCCGTCGGATAGAAGGCACGCAGGTCCGCGGCCTGCTCGTTGGGCCATCCCAGCGTGGACATGGGCCACAGGCCGCTGGAAAACCAGGTGTCGAGCACGTCCGGGTCCTGCCGCACAGCACCGCCGCAGTGCGGGCACGCCGTGAGATCCTCGCGGCTGGCGATGACATCGTTGGGCGCTGCGCACGCCGAGCAGTACCACACCGGCACGCGATGTCCCCACCAGATCTGCCGGGAAATATTCCAGTCCCGGATGTTGGTCATCCAGTGTTCGTACACCCCCACCCACTTGTCGGGCAGGATCCGCACGCGGCCGGTGCGCACCGCTTCGAGTGCCGGCGCGGCGAGCGGCGCCATCCGCACGAACCACTGGTCGCTGAGCCGCGGTTCCACGACGGTATCGCACCGGTAGCAGTGCCGCACGTTGTGCTGGTGCACCTCCTTCTTCACCAGGCGGCCTGCGGCCTGAAGAAGCGCGACGGTGCGCTCGCGCGCGTCGAAGCGATCAACGCCGACCAGCGCCTGCGGCAACCGTCCGCGCGCGTCGGCGCCTTCGCGCATCGCGCCGTGCTCGTCGATCACGATGGGGGCGGCCAGTGCGTGGCGGCGTCCCACCTCGAAGTCGTTCGCGTCGTGCGCGGGGGTGATCTTCACCACGCCCGTGCCGAATGCCGGATCAGCGTAATCGTCGCCGATGATCGGGATGGGCAGGTCGAGAATCGGAAGGATGACGTGCTTGCCGATGAGCGACGCGTAGCGTTCGTCGGCCGGGTTCACGGCCACGGCCACGTCGCCGAACATGGTTTCAGGCCGAGTGGTGGCCACCGTGAGGGAGCGCGACGGGTCGTCAGCCAATGGATAGGCGATGTGGTACAGTGCGCCCGTGGTGTCCTGCGGCTCGGCCTCTTCGTCCGAGAGGGACGTGAGGCACCGTGGGCACCAGTGGATCACGCGGTGGCCGCGATAGATGAGGCCCCGATCGTACAGTCGAACGAATGCCTCGCGCACCGCGGTGCTCAGTTCGGGACTGAACGTGTACGCGGTACGCGACCAATCGGCCGAGGCGCCGATGGCCTTGAGCTGCTGGAGGATCACGCCTCCTGTCTGTTCGACGAACGCCTTTGTGCGCTCGATGAACTTGTCTCGCCCAAGATCGTCTCGCGTGAGCCCTTCGACGGCGAGCTGCTTCTCCACCACGTTCTGCGTGGCGATGCCG
>JACMOE010000462.1 GCA_014378185.1 Gemmatimonadaceae bacterium
GGCGTAACGACGTCGCCACGCCCCGAGAACCGCGAAGGTCAGAAATTGACCACGAAGTGCGCGAAGTACGCCTTGGACGGCGTCGGTGGCGCGTTCGATACGCCATTGCTCGACGCAAGCGACTCCTGGTAGTCGAGGGCAATCTGCGCCTTCTGCGACAGGTCCCAGAACAGGCCGGCAATTGCGGTGTGATACGCATTGTCCGTCGGCGGCACGGTCGCGAATCCATTGGTGCTCGACGTCGGCTTCACCGCGTCGTAGCGTGCAACGATGCCGAAGGGCGACTTGCCGCTCGCATTGGCGAACGCGAACGGGCGAACGACGGTGAAGGCGGAGAGCAGGCGGCCGGACGTTTCCGTGGTTGCACGCGGACTCGCGATCGTGTTCGCACCCGACTCGCCATCTTCGTGACGTTGGGCAATCTCGGCCGCCAGCACGAACCGCGGGTCCTTGATGCCCGCGAACAGGCCGGCGCGACTGCGATCGAGTGCCGAACCCACCGAGCCATTGGTCGCGGCGCCGCCGTTCACGAACGTGCTGGCAGTCGCGCCCTTGTAGCCCCACGCCGTGATGGTGAAGGTCTGCAACAGCGGCATCTCCTTGTTGTTTGCCAGCGGCGTCAGCGACAGGCGTACCGCGTAGTCCTTGAACCGATCGATTTCGCGCGACGTGTAGCCGGGCCCGTTGGTTATGGTCGCGTACAGTTCGCCCATCTTGTTGGGCAGCGCGACCAGCGTTGCGAGGCCCACGTCGGACGAGGAGAAGTAGCCGGCGCGCTCGACGGCGGTCTGGGCGAGGTAGCGCGGCCAGAATGTCTCCTCGTGGTCGATGAGCACGTTTTGGAGGATGCCCACGCGGCCCGTGACCTGGAGGCCGTTGTCCATCTTGCTGCCGTCGTACTGCAGGTAGGCGTACTTGGCGCGGATCGTGTAGGCGTTGGGGGTCGTTTCCGACGTCTGGTACAGATCCGTGGTAATGCGGATGCTGGTGTGGTCGCCAGCCGGCATCCGGAAGGTGAGATATGCGCGATCGACGATGAAGGCGTTGTCGATCTGTCTGTTGAGCGGATTGGGTGTGGTGGACTGCTGGAAGTTGTAGCTGCCGAAGATGATGCCGGAGAAGTTCAGCGGTGGCAGCGCGGGAGCCGTGGCGCCCTGCGCGCCAAGCTGGGCGACGCTGGACATCGAGGCGAGAACGGCGAGGAGTGACCAGGAACGGACGCGAGGCATTTGGCTGGACGAGAGCGAGAGGGGATGTGGCGGGTCGTCGTTGGTGCTGGCGACATTGTAGAGTCCCGTTACCGT
The DNA here is from genome assembly GCA_014378185.1 of Gemmatimonadaceae bacterium. GTDB lineage: Bacteria > Gemmatimonadota > Gemmatimonadetes > Gemmatimonadales > Gemmatimonadaceae > AG11. The sequence goes on from JACMOE010000462.1 coordinate 1,305, forward strand.
GTCACGGCTACAACATGGCCGCGTTGCGGTTGTGTAACGACGCCGGCGTACGGACGCTGGTCGCGGGTGTGACGCGACCGTTACAATCGTCGCAACCGTTCGATACGGTCGCCGACGAAGTTTTGTGGACCGATGACATTCCCATCGCCCGACTCCACCCCGCCGCGCCCGTCTACACCGGAGGCGCGGGCATTTCCGACGATCTCGCTCGGGCTGCCGTCCACGGCGGCCACGCGACAGGGCCCCGCACGCCGCATGCCGTCCATCGAGGGCTCCGTGCTCGCGGATCGGATCTACCGGCTGGCGCTGCTGTTCTTTGCGCTGTGCGTGCCGGCGCTGCTGCTCCTGATCTTCATCGAAGTAGGACGCGCCGGCTGGCCCGCACTTCACGAATTCGGGTTCCGGTTCCTGACGTCGAGCACCTGGGATCCGGTGAAGGGGGATTTTGGTGCCGCGCCCGCCATTGTCGGTACCCTCCTGACCTCGTTCATCGCCCTCGTCATCGCCACCCCGCTCGCACTCGGCGCGGCCATTTTCCTGTCCGAGTTTTCGCCATCCTGGCTTAGGCAGCCCGTGTCGTTCTTCATCGACCTGCTGGCTGCCGTGCCGAGTGTCGTGTATGGGCTGTGGGCCGTGTTCTTCCTGCTGCCACTGATGCGCACAGGCGTCATGCCCTTCCTCCGCGACACGCTGCACCTCGGCGCCACGCCATTCTTTTCCGGGCCCGCGTACGGTCCAAGCGTGCTCTCGGCGGGGATGATCCTCGCGATCATGATTTTGCCCTATATCGCCGCGGTCTCGCGCGAGGTGCTGCTGGCGGTGCCGCGGGCGCAGCGTGAAGCCGCACTTGCACTGGGAGCCACGCGTTGGGAAGCCATCACGGGTGCTGTCATTCCGTACGCACGGACGGGCATTCTCGGCGGCGTCATCCTGGGGCTCGGCCGCGCCCTGGGCGAGACGATGGCGGTGACCATGGTGATCGGCAACCGCCACGAGATCTCTGCGTCGCTGTTCGCGCCAGGCTATACCATGGCGTCACTCATCGCGAATGAGTTCTCGGAAGCGACAACGGACATCCACATCTCGGCGCTCATGGCGGTGGGCTTCGTGCTCTTCGTCATTACGCTGGTGGTGAATGGCATCGCGCGGTGGATGGTCTCGCGCATGGGCGCGGAGGTGCACGCGTGACCAGCGCGGCGTCCGACCACGGCGCATTTTCCAGCCCGCGCGCGCGGGGGCTGCTGCGCCGACGCGTGGTGAGCGTCATCATGATTGTGCTCACCTGCGTGGCCGCGGCGCTGGCCGTGGTGCCCCTCGTGGTGATCCTGGCCTACCTGTTCAAGCAGGGGGCGAGCGCGCTTTCCTTCGGCTTCTTCACGCACATGCCCAAGCCCGTGGGCGAAGTGGGTGGCGGCATGGCCAACGCCATTCTCGGCACGCTCATCCTCATTGGCCTTGCCGCGGCATTCGGGTTGCCCATCGGTATCGGCGCGGGGCTGTATCTCGCCGAGCATCGCGGCACGCGCCTGGCCAACCTCGTGCGCTTTCTTGCCGACGTGCTGAACGGCCTTCCATCCATCGTGATGGGCATCTTTGCCTGGCAGTTCCTGGTCAAGCCATTCGGACACTTCTCGGCGCTTGCCGGTGGTGCGGCGCTCGGTGCCATGATGATTCCCCTGGTGTCGCGTACCACGGAAGAGATGGTGCGCACAGTGCCGCAGGCGTTGCGCGAGGCGGCGCTCGCGCTCGGCTATCCACGCTGGCGCACCTCACTGCAGATCGTTCTGCGCACGGCACTGGGCGGCATCGTGACTGGCGTGCTCGTCGCGGTTGCGCGCGTGGCCGGCGAGACGGCACCCCTGCTCTTCACCGCGTTCGGCAACAGCTTCTGGTCCACGAATCTCCGACAGCCCATCGCAGCGCTGCCACTTCAGATCTTCACGTACGCCATCAGCCCGTACGACGACTGGCATGCGCAGGCATGGGCCGGCGCGCTGGTGCTCATCGGCCTGGTACTCGTCATCAGCGTGACGGCGCGCTTCGTGACCCGGGCGCGCCACGGGGGCGGGCATGGCTGAGGTGGCCATGGCTGCTGCCGAGACCGTGCCCATGCCGGATACGAGTGCGCCGGATGCGATGGTGGCCATGCGCTGCCTCGCCCTGAACGCCTGGTTCGGCACCACGCATGCCGTACGCGACGTCACGCTCGATTTTCCCGCGCACGAGGTCACGGCGATCATCGGTCCATCCGGATGCGGCAAGTCCACCTTGCTGCGTTGCCTGAACCGCATGCACGAGACGGTGCCGCTCGCGCGCGTGGAAGGGAGGGTGCTGTTTCACGGGCAGGACATCTATGCCGATGGGGTGGATCCCATTGCACTTCGCAGGCACGTGGGCATGGTGTTTCAGCGACCGACGCCCTTCCCCACGATGTCCATTCGCGACAATGTCGCGGCGGGATTGCGCGCGCAGCCGGGCGTGAAGTTGTCCGCCGCCGCGCAGGATGAAGTCGTGGGGCGGGCGCCGCGCGAAGCGGCCCTGTGGGACGAGGTGGAGGGCAGGCTCAAGGAGAGCGCCACCGGTATTTCTGGTGGGCAGCAACAGCGCCTTTGTATCGCCCGCGCGCTCGCGACGTCGCCGCACGTCCTGCTGCTCGATGAACCCACCGCCGCCCTCGACCCCATCAGTACGCAGAAGGTGGAGGAGCTGGTCTACGAGCTGCGCAAGGTGATGAGCGTCATCATCGTGACGCACAACATGCAGCAGGCGGCGCGCGTGTCGGACCGCACCGTCTTCATGCTCATGGGCGAGATGATCGAGATGGCACCCACGCGCAAGATCTTCACGACGCCCACGGATCCGCGCACGGAGTCCTACATCACCGGACGGTTCGGATGAGCGCCCCCGTCACGTCCCCGGACGCCGGCGCGCTGCGTCAGGGCGGCACCATCGATGTGGAGCAGTTCAGCTTCTGGTATGGCAAGACGCAGGCGCTGTTCGACATCGACCTCGCCATCGCACCGCGGGAGGTCACGGCGCTCATCGGCCCGTCGGGATGCGGCAAGTCCACCTTCCTGCGGTCCATCAACCGGCTCAACGAGCTCATTCCGGGCGCGCGCCGGACTGGCGTGATTCGGCTGGATGGGGAGGATATCTACCAGAAGGGCATGGACGTCGTGACGTTGCGGCAGCGCGTCGGCATGGTGTTCCAGCGCTGGAATCCCTTCCCCAAGAGCATCTACGACAACGTCGCCTACGGGCCACGCATCAATGCGCGCCCACGGCCGGCGGACCTCGACGTCATCGTCGAATCCTCCCTGCGCCGTGCGGCCCTGTGGGACGAGGTCAAGGATCGCCTGGGCGCCAGCGCACTGGCGCTCTCCGGCGGACAGCAGCAGCGTCTCTGCATCGCGCGCGCACTCGCGAACGATCCGGAAGTACTGCTGCTCGACGAACCCGCTTCCGCCCTGGACCCCATCGCGACACAGAAAGTCGAAGAGCTGGTGTATGAGCTCAAGCGCGAACTCACCATCGTGATCGTCACGCACAACCTGCAGCAGGCTGCCCGCATCTCCGACCGCACGGCGTTCTTCTACCTCGGCAAGCTGATCGAGGTTGGCGGCACGCAGCGGCTCTTCACGAGCCCGAGCGAGGAACGCACGGAAGCCTATATCACCGGGAGATTCGGATGAGTCCTGACACACCCTTTCGCCACTTTCACGACCAGCTCACGGTGCTCAACCGCCAGCTGCTGGCCATGTCCGAGAAGGCCGAGGCGCTGGTCGACCTTTCCGTCGACGCGCTGCTGAGCCTGGACCAGGGCAAGGCCGAGGCGGTCATTGCCGCCGACTCCGAGCTGGATGCCATGGAGCTGGAGCTCGAAGGGGCCGCACTCGAGCTCCTCGCCCTCCAGCAACCCATGGCGCGCGACCTCCGCTTCATTGTGAGCGCCATCAAGGTGACGAGCGACCTCGAGCGCGTGGGCGATCAC
>JACMOE010000463.1 GCA_014378185.1 Gemmatimonadaceae bacterium
CGTTCCGTGCGTGGGCAGCGGCAGCCGCGTGGTCGTGGGTCGTCGCGGCGCTGGCGCTGCAGGGGTTTGGCGGGCTGCGGCGGGCGGTGTATTCGCCATCGTGGCAGGAGCACGTGGCTGGCGTGCTGGTATGCGGGTTCGCCGGACTGCTCATCCTGGCGATTGCGCAGCGGACTCGCGTGCGCATGGGGCGTGGTTCAGCTCTGATGGAAGGCGGACTGAAAGTGACGTCATGAGTGCTCGGCGATCAGTCGAACAGTCACGAGTCACCTGCGGACCGACAATCAGCCGAGTCCTTTTCGGGATGGATTTGCGAGGCGAGCCAGCGTACGTTCACCTGCGACCAGCTCGATACTGGAATGGCGCCGATGACAACGCCACCACGAGCGTCGCGCTTCTGGCCATTGCACGCGCATGGAAGCAGCATCCGGGCAAGCGATCGGCGCTCTTCGTCTTTCATGGAGCAGAGGAGCGCGGGTTGCTGGGATCGCGCTATCACGTGCTGCATCCGGTGGTGCCGCTCGGCAGCATCGTGGCCGTGTTGAACGGTGACATGCTGGGGCGCAACAGCCCTGATACCGCCGCGCTGCTTGGCTCGCAGCCGCCGCATCGCAATTCTGCTGCGCTCGTGCAGATGGCGGTGGACGCGAACCTCGCCACTGGACGGTTCGTCATCGATTCGCTCTGGGATCGGCCCACGCATCCGGAGGGATGGTACTTCCGCAGCGACCATGTGCCCTATGCCGAGCGTGGCGTGCCGTCGCTGTTCTTCTCCAGCAACCTGCATTCGGATTATCACACGCCGCGTGACGAGCCGAAAAACATCGATTACGGCAAGCTCACGCACATCACCCGGTGGATGTACATGACCGGGTGGATTGCCGCGAATGCGGCGGTACGGCCGACCGTGGATCCCGGTTTCGTGCTGCGTTAGGTCCGGCATTCCAACTGCGCGTCGTGTGCGATGGGCAGGCGTGATGTCGGGGTGACGGAGGGCGAAATGCCGTGAGCAGCATGTAGTGTGCGCGGTGCCTATTTTTCACGGCATGACCAAGCGCTCATTGCCCTATGCGAGCTGCGCCTGTGTGGCGCTCGTGTCGCTCTCCCCCATCCTTGCGCGGGCGCAGGACACCACGCGCGCGGCGCTGCCCACCGTGCGCGTGACGGCCACGCGCGAGGGCCCGCGCGCTCCGCTCGAGCTGCCGTGGGCCGTGACGCTTGCAAGGCCCGATACGCTCGCCGCGCTCCGCAAGACCGGCGTGGACGAGCTGCTGTTCGCCGTGCCGGGCGTGGCACTCGCCAACCGGCAGAACCCCGCGCAGGATCCGCGCGTGAGCATCCGCGGGTACGGTGCGCGCTCGGCCTTCGGTGTGCGCGGCGTCCGCGTGCTGCAGGATGGCGTGCCCGTCACGCTTCCCGACGGGCAGACTCCGGTGGACGTGCTCGACCTTGAAGGTGCCGATCGTGTGGAGGTGGTGCGCGGCAGCGCGTCGTCGCTCTACGGCAATGCCGCCGGCGGCGTGATTGACATCCGCTCGGCCGCGCCGTCCGTGCTGTTCACCCCCTATGCGCGCATCGTGGCTGGTGGTTCTACGCCAACTGTTACAGCCGCCGGAGCCTCTGGTACGGTCGGCATTGCGGGAATCACGTCGTCTGTCACGCACATAAGCGGGCACGGCTACCGCGAGTATTCGGATCAGCGTGCGACGCGAGCAGCGGTGCGCATGATCTTCTCACCCAGTAGCGACGCTGCGCCGTTCATCATCTCCGCGCGTATCACGGACGTGACGCGGGCGCAGAGCCCTGGCGCGCTCACTCGAGCCCAGTTCGACGCCGATCCGCGCCAGGCGGATCCATTGGCGGTGAGGAAGGGCGCCAGCAAGATCGTCCGGCAGGGTGACCTGTCGGTGGTTGCGAGCCATGCAGTCGGCGACAACGTCATGATGGATGCGTCTGCATTCGGTAGTGCGCGGACCCTCGCCAATCCGCTCACGCAAGCCATCGTGGACGTGAAGCGCGCCGATGGCGGTGCGTCACTGCGCCTCAGTAGTCATGGGCTCGCGGGTGGGCACGCGGTGCGCTTGTCTGGCGGAGCGGATGGCCAGTGGCAGAACGACGACCGCCAGGAGTACGACAACTGCATCGGTGCGGTGTGCACCGGTGGGTTCACGGAGCGCGGGGCGTTGCGGAAGAACCAGCGCGAGCTGGTGCGCAGCGTGGGACCGTTCGTGCGTGGCGAAGTTGCCATCGTGCCGGACGTGCTCGTGTCTGCTGGCGTGCGCAGCGACGCCGTACAGTTTCGGCTGCGCGACCGGCTCATCACCGCCAACAATCCGGACGATTCGGGCGAGCGCACGCTGCACGCCGTGAGCCCGTCAGCGGGAATCGTGTGGCGATCGAGCCCGTTTGCGTCGATCTACGGCAACGTGTCATCCAGTTTCGAGACGCCGACCACCACGGAGCTCGGCAACAGGGAGGACGGATCGGCGGGCATCAATTCCAGCCTTCAGCCGCAGCGCACGCTCACGTTCGAAGTCGGCACGAAGGGATTGCTGGGCAGCACGGGAGTGCGTTGGGACATTGCGGCCTTCGAGGCGCACGCGCGCGATGAGCTGGTGCCCTTCGACATCCCGAACGGCAACGGCCGACGATATTTTCGCAACGCTGGTCGCACGCTGCGCCGCGGCGGAGAGCTGGGCCTGGATGCCGAAGCGAATGGCGTGGCACTGCACGCGGCCTATTCGTATTCCCGCTTCCGGTACGAGAACTACAGCGTGGGCACCACGTCCTACGCGGGGCGGCGGATACCCGGTGTACCCGAACAGGCGCTGATGGCGTCTGCCTCGACGCACCTGGGCGCGCTGGCCTTGTCCGCGACAGCGGACCTGGTGAGCGCCATCGATGTGGACGACGCGAACAGCGCCCAGGCGCCGGGTCGCGCGATTTTCGGCGTGGCGGTTGGCCACGAGATTCGCGCTGGAGGAGCGCGACTCTCCCCGCTCGTCGCGCTGCAGAACATCGGCGGTGTGCGGACGGCGGGGAGCGTGAGTGTGAACGCTACCGGTGGAAAGTTCTACGAGCCCGCGCCGGGCCGCACGCTGCTCGTCAGGCTGGCGGTGCTGCGGGACCAGTAGCCAGCGCAACCTCTCGCGCCGTCATGGAATTGCCCGCCGTTCCGCTCACGGTGCCACGACACAGCGCGGAGCCGCAGCAGCAGGCGAATGGCTCGCCCTGTTCGTTCATGAACGCGGCGTAGTCGAGCGTCAGCTCCTCACCTGCGACGATGCGTCGGGACGCAACGACGTTCAGTCCGGCGAACGCGGTATTGGCCTCGCACGAATGATTCTGCGGGGCCCAGGCGGTGGGGTCGTCGTCCCACAGCACGTACAGCTCATCGCTGAGCGGATACGCGTACTGGCAAAAGGTGCGTTGCATGGCTGCCGTCCATCGCGTGGAGACCTCTCGCGCCGTGACGATGCGATGTGGCCGGCCTTCGCCTCGGAACACGACATCGCCGTCGGCGAGATCCTTCGTGGCAAAAATGCCATAGCCCGCGATGGAATTGCCTCGCATTTCCCACGGCTTCTGCGCACGCTGATGCCGTGCGATGCCCTCGGCAATGATGCGCGACGCGAAGCCGGACTGTCCCAGTCCATCGAGCGCCAGGATGTGATCGGCGGAGCCTTCGGCGCCCACCGGATAGAACACCGAGCAGGTGAAGTTGACCTCGAGGAAGAACAGCGCACCGTGCGCGTCGAGGCGGAAGTCCATGCGCGCGTAGCCCACGCCGTCGAACGCGAGGAATACACGCCGAGCCGCCTCCTGCAGCCGAGCGGCGAGTGCGGCGTCCTGTACGGCGATGTTGGCAGCGGGATGCAGATCGGACGTCTTGAGGGCGTAGGTCTTGTATGAAATGCCACTGGGAAAACGATATTCCACTGGTGTGAGTGCGGTGGCGTCGTCACCAGACTCCACGCCAGCCATCACGAGGACGGTGAACTCACGGCCATCCACGAATTCTTCCACGAGTGCGTCGCCGTGGCTGCGGAGCGTAGAGTCCACCTGGCGATTCAGTGCGCTCTCATCGTGTACCAGCGAGTGCTCGTCGATGCCCAGGCTGTCGCCGGCGTGCGCGGGCTTCACGAACAGCGGATAGCGCAGTCCCTGTGTGGAGGGCGGGCCGGTGTGGCTGCGCGGCACCAGGATGTGCGACGGTGTGCGCACACCGGCGGTGTGCGCGACGTACTTCATCAGGGACTTCGATGGGTCGTACAGCGCGGGGGTCGGCCCCGTGTACGGCAGCCCGAGTCGTTCCAGCGAATCGATGACGTCGATGGAGGGCACATCCCAGTCGAGGTAGCCTTCGCACAGGTTGACGAAGATGTCGTAGCCATGTGTGGAGAGTCGCTTGAGCTGCGCATGCGTGGTGCGCTTGTCGAGCATCACGTGATGCACCGTGTGGCCCGGCAGCAGGGGGGACAGGTCGCGAGGTGGATCGTAGTGCCGGTAGTCCACCGTGGACGACGAATAGTCCGGCTGGAGCACGCACACCTTCATGCGAGCATTTGCCCCGCGCTGGCCGTGGGCGTGGCGACGGCGACCGCCACGATGTCGCGTACCATGCTGCTGAACGACTGGCCGGCCAGGCGCAGGATGGCCCCGATCGACGTGTAGTTCTCGTCCTCCGACAGCCCGCACTGCGCATTCACTTCCAGCACGAACAATTTGCCCGTGAGCGAGTCCATGCGGATGTCCACGCGTCCGTAGCCGCGCCCGCCCACCGCGCGATACGCCTCCCAGCTCACGTCGCGGATGCGCTCCTGGAGGTCGGCCGGCGCCGCGGCGTACTGCCAGAGATACTCACCCTCACCGAGCGAGGATTCGCGTTCGTAGACTTCCCACAGGCGGTCGAAGGAGAGGAACTGTTCAGTGGGCGGCAGTGCAGCGTGAAACACCCGCTCCACCGCGGGATACACGACACTGCGGTCTGGCGCGTCCGCGCATCCAACGATGAGCGTGGTGAATTCCTGGCCCGCGACGAACCGCTCCGCGAACACGCCGCCGCTTGCGAGATCCCAACCGCGATAGCCCTCGTCGAGCAGCCGGAGCTGCTTCCGCAACGCGGTTGCCGTCGTGACCACGGAATCGACGGTGATGCCCATGCTCCCCGCCGAGATGGCGGGCTTGACGATCAGCGGCGTACCGCGGCGCTTGAAGACACCGCCCAGCGCCGTGGTTCCGCGTGGAATGACCTCCCACGGTGCCGTCGGCACGCCGGCGACATCGAAGGCGTGCTTCATGTCGATCTTCGACGTGGTCACGTGATAGAAATGCTGGTCGGCGCCCGTGTAGGGCAGTCCGACCTCGTCGAGGTACCGGATGACGGAGATGCCCGGCACGCCGTTGGTCTCGTCGCCATCGCAGAGGTTGAATACCACTGGCACATGCGTCGTCGTCTCGCTGGCGATGGCGTCGATCACCTCGCGGAAGTCGTGCATGGCCACGGGCTGCCAGCGCCACGCCGTGCCGAGTGCATCGAACGCACGGGCGAACTCCGCCTGGCTCTGGCTGTAGTCGTTGTAGTAGTCGAGCGCGGGATCGGCGGTGGCGACGAATGGAGCGAGGACCCAGACGAGCATCGGTTTTGTCCCGATGCAATCCACGTCGGCGGCCGCGATGGTCGAGGGGAGGTGGGTCACGTGCGCAGCAGTATACGATTGCTCTTGCGGTGGTGCAATCGTGACATTGATCACGCTCTCGGTGACTCGTCCGCTAATTTGTCATCCCGAGGCCGTCGCTGTCCGATTCACCCTGCCCACCATGCTCGAGTTCCTGACGCACTTCATCGAGCGCTATGGCTATCTCGCCGTGGCGCTCCTCGTGACACTGGAGGGCTTCGGTCTCCCCCTCCCCGGAGAAACCGCTGTCGTGACTGCGGCGGCGTTTGCCGCCCGCGGATCGCTCAGCGTGACCGGCGTCTTCCTCGCCACCACGCTTGGCGCCGTGCTCGGTGGAAGCGGCGGCTACTGGGTGGGCCATCTGGGTGGCCGCAGGCTGCTGGTGCGGCATGGACACTGGATCCGGCTCGACGCTGATCGGCTTGCCCGGACCGAGGCGTACTTTCAGCGTCACGGCGCGAGAACGGTGTTCGTGGCGCGATTCATCGCACTGCTGCGAATCTTCGGTTCGCTGATGGCTGGAGTGGCGCACATGCCGTTCGTCACCTTCAGCGCCGTCAACCTGGCGGGTGGTGCGCTCTGGGCTGCCACGTTCAGCGCCGTGGGTTACTTCTTCGGCAAGAACCTGTCGCTGCTCGACCAGTACCTTGGCCGCATCAGCATCGGGCTCTCGGTGCTGGCGCTCGCGGGCTACTTCGTGTACCGCTGGCAGCAGCAGAAGGCCAGGAAATCGGTCGCATCGAGTTGACGGAGAGTTCCGGTCGAGTGGCAACTCGTGATACGGACATCAACGGAGCGACCGGACCCGAACGCAGCCCGCGGCGCATCCGGAATTTCCTGGTTTCTACCCATCCGATTCATCGGTTCAATTTGTTGATCACGACGTCATTGCACTCAACACGATCACGGCACGCGGAGTCACGGTCGCAAGGTCAGTTCGCGATCCAGGAACTCGGCGATCACGTTGAATGCGAGTTGGGCGCCCAGCCCTGTTGGCACCATGTCGAATCCATGCTCGGCCCACGGCAGCTCGACGGAAATCACCGGAACGCGCGCGGCGCGGAGTGCTGATGCTGCCTGGCGATTGAAGACCGGCTTGACGATGTGATCGCGCCCGCCAAAGAGCAGCAGCGTGGGGGGCAGGCCCGGCCGAATGAGCTCGGAGGGCGACGCTGCCCGATAGCGGCGAGGCTGCTGGCTGGGTGTGCTGCCGAGCAGGGAGCGGAGTGCGAGGCGCACGTCGAGTGGATCCGGCGAGGGCAGATCCACATAGCCCGCGGTGAGATCGAACGGCGCATAGAGCGCGATGACCGCCTTGAGCCCGAAGTCGTTGGGCGTGAAGGCGGCAAGCTCGGCGAGATGCCCCCCAGACGATCGGCCCAGGATGGCCATGCGGTGGTGGTCGATACCCCAGGATTCCGACGAATCACGGAGCATCATCAGGGCGCGGTTCACGTCGTCGATCTGCGCAGGAAAGCGTGATGCCGGCGCGTGCCGGTAGTCGATGGCGGCCACCGTGTATCCGCGCGAGGCGAGCGCCTTGCTCACGTTCTCGCATTGTGTGGGGGCGCCGCTGCTCCACGCGCCACCGTACACCACCACCACCGTGGGCCGAAGTTGCCTGGGAGCGAGGGCGTAAAGGCGAAGCGTGAGGCGCTCGCCATCCGGCGCGACATAGGGAATGGTGCGTTCCTGTACAGCGGGGTTCGTGGGCAGACCGCCCACCACGGCGACCAGCGAGAAGCGGGATATACTCCCTTCCGTGCCCATCTGCGC
>JACMOE010000464.1 GCA_014378185.1 Gemmatimonadaceae bacterium
CAGGCGCCGAAGAGCACCGCCTGCACGATGACGGCGGTGAGGTATGCCGAAGTGCCCGACGAGCCGACCACCTTCGCGATCCGGTCGAGGAGGAAGCCGCGGACGACCAGCTCCTCGCCGAACGCTGCGGATCCCCAGGCGACGGGAATGGCCGAGTAGAGATATAGAGCGAGATTGCCCCGCAGTGCCTGCTGCGAGGCCAGCGCTGGAGGCGCCGCGCCAAGCGCGGGTAGGATTGCGCGATACATCATGCCGCTCACCACGAGGAGGAGCATGAAACCGCCGACCACTACCAACGGCACCGACCACCAGCGTGGGGGGCGACGTAGGCCGACATCCGCCCAGCGCTCATCCGCCCGCCGGAGGAACCACGTGCAGAGCAGGAGCAGACCGGCCATGCGCAGAAGCAGGAACACCTTTGGCCCGGCCCCGCGCGCGAACACCTCGCTAGGGGACATGAGGAACTGGAAGCTGCCCAACAGCACCACGACGACCGCGGCCTGGAGCACGTACTGCCTGCGTGGGAATGCGGGCGCCAGCGGCACCACAGCAGGAATCATCTCGTCCTCTTCACTCCGGTATGAGTACGCCTTGCGAGCCCTGAGCTTGTCCCTAATCGACTCGCGGCTCGCGAGTGCCATCGGCGTCCCAGAATATTCCTGACTGGCCGAACCGCCGCTTAGCCTCCACTCGTCGGCTGCAACGACTCGTTATGCGGCAACGTGAGAGATCTCGCCCACGCGTGCTTGCGCGAGTGCCGTCAAGAGAGCAGGCACCAGCGGGAGTAGGTCAGGCAGGCGGGTGGAGCGCGCCAGCAGCACAACCAGCGCGAGCCCGCTCTGTGGGATGTTCTGCTGATACTCCATGCGGCGGTCTACCGTCACCAAGATATGGAACCCCGCGTCCCGCGTCATGCGGAGCAGCACGCCGTTCTTCATGCCCGCCCAGCCGAGCCCTTGCACCGTGGCCACGTCGAAGCCGCTCAGGTGGAGGACCAGGTCGTGCGGCACCGATTCGTCCAGGAGCACGCGAGAGGCCAGCGCGGCAGGGCTGGTCACACCGCGACAAGTGCCTCGAGCGCTTCCCGGGCCAGGCCCAGCGCCGCCTGAGCCTGTGCGCGCGTGACACTGGGGAATTGATGCAGAAACTCGTCGAGGGAGTCGCCGCCGGCGAGATAATCGATCAGGTTCTGAAACGGTACGCGCGTGCCGACGAAGACGGGCGTACCGCCGAGAATTTCAGGATCAGAACGAACGACGACGGTTGGGTCGGTCACGCGGCACCTCAAATGAGCGACACTGGAAGATACACTAAACGTAAGGCGCCCGCACAACGCCCCAGCGGATCTTGCACCAGTTCCGTTGACACTCATGGTTTTACGCCGCGCGCCCTTCGAAGGCAAGAGGCGAGAGGTAGGCCAGGCCAGAGTGCAGTCGGATGGTGTTGTAGAAGCGCATGTAGCTGGTGAGCGCTGTGCGGAGCACGCGCTCACTCGGGAAAATCACTCCGCGCGTGAGCTCGGCCTTGCGCGAGTGGAAGAACGACTCGGCGTGCGCATTGTCGCCAGGTCCGCTGACGTTGGCGCTCTGCCGCATCCCCAAGCGCTGCACGGGCGCGCAGACCGGGGCGCCCATGTACTCGGAACCGCGATCGCGATGAACGATGGCGCCGCGGGCCGACCGCGTGGTGGCGGCGGCCAGCAGCACGGCACTCGTCACGCGTGCGGTGCGCCGGCGCGTCAGGCTCCAGGCCAGGATACGTCGCGTGTGCTGATCCATCACGATGGCGAGGTAGCGCCAGCTGGTGCCCACCTTGAGAACGGTGATGTCGCCGACCCACACCTGGCTCGGCCCGGTCACCTGGGTCGTCCAGCGTCGATTGGGGTGCCGCGCATAGAGCTGGTGAATGTTTGCGTTCGCGCGATAACCGTGTACCGCCTTCGCTCGCAGCCCAGCGCGTCGCATGCGCTGCGCGACGCGTCGCCCACTGACGGCCCAGCCCAGCGTCTACAGGGCTCGATGGAGGCGCGGACTGCCGTAGCGGGCGTGATGCCGCGTGAAGAGGCGCACGATCTCCTTGGTGAGGAGCCAGTCCTGTTTCGCATGACCACTCTCCGCCAGACCAAGCCAGGCAGAGAACCCCCCAGTGGTCACCCGATAGCGGCGACACCGCGACGTCACGCTGCAGCGCGTCCGCTGCGTGTCGATGACGGCGAACGTGTCGCCCTGCGTGCGGAACAGAACCGAATGGCTTGCTTCAGGAGTTCCTGCTCCTCTTGCAGCAGCGCATGCGCGTTCTCGAGCGCCTGCAGTGGCGCGATCTCGCGCGCCGGGCCGGGCGGCGGAGCCGTGCGTGCTCAACCTCGCAGCCGGCCATCGCGCGCATCCTTCCGCCACTTGGACAGCATGAAGGGATGGATCTCCAGCGCGGACGCGACGGTCTTCACCAGCATACCCGGCTGCTGACTCAACCGGACGGCTGTGCGCTTGAACGCATCGCGGTACGTCCGGACAGCGCGCGGTCCTGATCGAGGCATCGCGACACTCCTGTGTTGTTAGGTAGAAGTGTCAACAAAAGTGGAGCAAGAACCTTTGTCTGGTGCAGCGCAACGTTAGACCTCAGGCGCGATGACGCCAGGATCGCGGATGCCGTCGCTGGTGAACACACGCGCGGACCTCGATCGTGGTGAGCGACGGAAGCAGGCGATAATAGACGGAATAAGGAAAGCGGTGAAGGAGTACTCGCCGCAGGCCCTGATACACAGTCGGACCGACTTCCGGCACCTGCTCGAGCATTTGCATGACGGCATCCATATCCGCGAGGAACTGGTCGCCGAGCCCGCGTCGCGAACTCGCGTACCATGCATACGCTTCGTCTACATCATCCTCGGCCAGACCGGTGAATTGAACAGTCCAAGTCACGGCGCCGATCGGCGCACACCGGCTTTGACTTCCTCCCAGGTGCGTGTGCCGATCTCGGTCGGATCCGCGAGGCGCTCATCGAGGAGCTCCCGATGCCAGTCCGGCACGGGCACACTCTCGGGCGAGGCGGCAAGGCTCTCCCAGGCCTCCTCAATGAGCTGAATGCGCTCCGCGGGAGGCAGGCGCAACAAGGACTCGAGCATCGGATGTGCACTCATACTTGGAAGGTGATGCCAGCCCGGCAGAATGGCAAGCGGACGAATGCTCGACGCGCGAACCACGACCCGCGAGGAGCGGACCAGCCTCTCCCTCGCAGTGGAGTCTGTTGAGGTCTAACACCCAGTTCTGCTGCAAGGGCATCAATCAAATGCAGAGGCGGAACCGCTGCTACCTCAGCGCCCTTGACTGGTGCAACGCAACGTTGGAAGGCTGCCTATGGTGCGTAAACGAACATCTCGCGCACCTTGGCACCCGCGGGTGCACGCCAGTGTGAATCGCCATCTCCCTCAAGGCTGCCGCACTTGAAGTCCTTGAGGAGATCGAGACGGAACGAGATACCAGGTGTCCGAGGCAAGGTGGCGAGGACGGTACACTCACCCTCAACGTACCTCAAGGCACCGTATGCGCGTTTCAAGGCAGCGACTGTTGATCCGGGCCCGACTCCCTCGCGAGTCCGCGCGGTCGAATCGACGCTCAGCAGAGAAGTGACGTGGCTTGTCGACAGCGTGTCCTCGAGCGCGATGCGCACTGTCATCGTTCCAAATCGAACAAGCAGAACCGGACTTGGAATACCCTCGTCACCCCAGTCCCACATCGCGAGACCATGCGGGCATCGCGCCGCAACCTGGCCAAGCGCTTGTCCGGGATGTAGGGGACCGACGGAATCAACGGTAAATGGAATAGCCGCAGCGCCACAACTGGGGACCTTGAGCCGCAGCGAATCGAGGTTGCCCAATTGATATGCGCTTTGATCTGCCGGCCAACCACCGGTTGTGGGTGCGGATGGCGTGTTCGCAGCGACCCGGGTTGTGTCCGAAGGTACCGGCTCACGCATCACGTCATCCTTCGCGCCGGATGTGCGCTCGCACCCGAGTGCAGACATGAGTGCGACTATCGCAAGAGCATGGCGCATGGGCTGATAAACCTTGATGTGTGTGGCCGCCTAACGCGCGCGTTCTGTTGCAGGGCCCTTCAATAGGATGTCGACAGTGAGCGAAGCGAACAGTCGACAATCCTTGAAGGCCCTGTCAACAGCAACGCAAGGTTAGGCGCCTGCCCGGCGAGGGCGCCCGCGACACGCATGCCGTCAGTCGATTGCGCGGATGGCGATTGAGCCCGCCGAAATGGTCCGCGCCCGCACACCGCCCGGCGGCTATGCTGGGCAGAACACGGCCGACATGATGTCAAAGGCGAGGCCCTTCCCCTGCCAGA
>JACMOE010000465.1 GCA_014378185.1 Gemmatimonadaceae bacterium
ACATGTTCCGCCGGGTCTCGACAACCGTCACCGCCGCGACAGTGGCGGCCGCCGAGGCGGCGGCTGCTGCGCCGGTCGGGGCGGTGCGCAGCGGCGATTCGCCACCGGCTGGCCTGGACGGCATGACGAGCGGCGGTTTCGACTTCATGGGCCAGTGATCGCGCTGCGCGGCATCCTGGCGCCGGTGGTCTCGCCCTTCGACGGGCGGGGTGACGTGGATCTCGACGGCTTTGCCTCGAACGTGCGCGCGCACGTGAGCGCGGGAGCCTGTGGCATCGTCGTCACGGGATCCACTGGCGAAGCCGCGTTGCTCGACGCCGCCGAGCGCAATGCCCTCGTCAGTCGCGCGCGTCGTGAAGTGCCCGACGGGTGCACGCTGCTGGCGGGTACCGGTGCCGAGTCCACGCGCGCGACGATTGCGCGATCGCGGGCGGCAGCGGATCGTGGCGCGGACGCGGTGCTCGTCGTTGCGCCGCACTATTACGGCGAAGCCATGACGCCGGATGCCCTGCTGTCGCACTACCACCAGGTCGCAGATGCGAGCCCGATTCCGGTGCTGCTGTACACCATTCCAAAGTACATGCATTTCGCACTGCCACCGGAGGTGGTGGCGCAGCTCGTCAGCCACGAGAACATCGTGGGGATGAAGGACAGTTCCGGCGACGCGACGCTCCTCGCGCGCTACCTCGAATTGCAGAGTGACTCGTTTCACGTGCTCACGGGGAGCGGCGTGTTGTTCGGCGAAGCCCTGCGCATGGGCGCGCACGGAGGAATCCTGGCCGTGAGTCTCTTCGCGCCCGAGCTGTCGTTCGACGTGTGGCGTGCGCGTGAGGTGGGCGACCAGGCGGCGGTGGTCCGCGCGCAGGAGGTGCTCGCCCCATTGGCAGCGAAGATCGTGGGCAGCATGGGCGTGGCGGGAGTGAAGGCGGCAATGGATAGCGTGGGCCTCACGGGGGGTGCGCCGCGATCACCGCTGCGACCGCTTTCCGCGCCGGCGCGTGCGATGCTCGCCGATCTCCTCCGGTCGGCGGCGCTCGCACCAGCGGCGTGACGTCGCAGGCGAACTCGCACCCTGCGGCATCAATGGCCGAAGGTGCGGGGGAGCGCCATCTCGCGGTGATCGGACGCGTTCCTCGGCCTTCGGGGGGCGAGGGAGAGCGGGCAGCGCGTGATTACGCCGCGTCCGAACTCCGCTCGCTGGGCTTCGACGTGCGCGAGGAGCGGTTCGCCTTTTCCGCCTTTCCGGGCCGCTATGCCACGCCGATTGCCGGCGCTCTGCTTGGCGGCACGATCGTGGCCACGTGCGTGCTGTCGCTTCGTACCGCAGCCGCAAGTTCGGTCGTCGCCGTACTTGTTGCGGGTGTATTGGCGACCGCGCTGTTCGCGCGCGGGATGCTGGGCGACGGAGTCCTCACTGTTCCGTGGCTGCGCGCCGAGGGAGTGAATCTCGTGGCCACACGAGGGGTGGTTGCACCACGGGTGTGGCTGGTAGCGCACCTCGACAGCAAGTCACAGCCGCTTCCATCGGCTGCGCGCGTTGCGGGCATCGTGCTCCTGGCTGCGGCACTCGTACTCGTGCTGGCCGCCCTGCTGCTGACACCTGGCGGCAATGCACCACGTATGCTGTGGTGGGTGGCGTTGTGCGCTGGCGCGGCTGGTGCATTGCCGGTGATGGCGAGCGTGGTGGGTGCGCGATCCGACGGTGCGGTGGACAATGCGTCGGGAGTGGCTGCCGTCCTCACTGCCGC
>JACMOE010000466.1 GCA_014378185.1 Gemmatimonadaceae bacterium
GCCCGCTTGATGGTGGCGGTCCGCCGGCCGAGCGTCATGCGTGTGGCCAGGAGCTGGATGAGCTGGCGGTCGATCTGCTCGATCTCAGCGCGGCATTGCGTCAGCTCGGCGAGCGGATCGGGGCCCGTCATGTGACAGCGGAGCCCGCGCGCTCTGGGCGCTGGGCGGCGGCATGTGGTGTAAAAGTCCGTCCCGCTGCTTCAGCGAACGCGGGCACCCGCAGCATGAGCTTCGCGAAGGCGGCGAAGTCGAGCGACTGGTCTCCGTCCGAAAGCGCTGTTTCCGGGTGGGGGTGGACTTCGATGATGAGGCCGTCGGCACCAGCGGCAATCGCGGCGAAGGCCAGCGGAGCAACGAGGCTTGCTTCGCCGCCGGCGTGACTCGGGTCAACGATGACCGGCAGGTGCGACTCGCGCTGGAGGACGGGAATGGCCGAGACGTCGAGTGTGTTGCGTGTGGCGCGTTCGAAGGTGCGGATGCCGCGCTCGCAGAGCACCACCTGGTGGTTACCGTGCGCCATGATGTACTCGGCGCTCATGAGCAGCTCGCTGATGGTGCCCGAGAGGCCGCGCTTGAGGAGGACGGGACGCTGCACGCGTCCGAGCTCCGCGAGAAGGGCGTAGTTCTGCATGTTGCGGGCGCCTACCTGGAGCATGTCGGCGTGTTCGGCCACGAGGTCCACGTCGCGGGTGTCGAGCACCTCGGTGACGACCGGCAGTCCGTGTGCCCTGCGGGTGGCGACGAGGAGCTGGAGGGCTTCCTTGCCGAGTCCCTGGAAGGAGTACGGTGAGGAGCGCGGCTTGAATGCGCCGCCGCGGAGGATGGTGGCGCCGGATGCCTTGACCGCGGCCGCGGTCTCGTTGAGCATGGCGCTGTTCTCGACGGAGCAGGGTCCGGCGATGATGGTGAGCTCGTTGCCGCCGATGACGGCGTCGGCACCGACGCGTACGACGGTGCGGTTCACGACGAATTCGCGCGACGCCAGCTTGTAGGGCTTGAGCACCGGCATCACGGACTCGACGCCGGGAATGGAGCGGAGGGGCAGCTCGTGGAGGCGGCTTTCATCACCGATGCAGCCGATGATGGTGCGGTGCTCGCCGCGCGACAGGTGGGTGTGGTGGCCAGCCGCCTCGATGCGTTCGCGCAGATGATCGAGCTCGTCGTCGGTGATGTCCGGCTTGGTGATGATGATCATGGTGGGGCGCTCGAGTGGGGTGTGGGGCTGGGTGAAGAACAACAAAAAGGCCCGTGGGAGTTCCACGGGCCGGCGGGTGTCGTAGGCGGGGAGCAGTGCTCCGTCAGTCGCGCGTACGTCTCCATCCACGGCCCGTTATGGGGTATCCGTAGTAATAGAAGGAGGCGAAGTAAAAGCGCGTGGCGACCATGCAGACATGGTAGGGCGGTGAGGCGCGTTCGTCAATAGTCGCTGGACAATGCGTTTCGCGGCCGCCCTCGTCGAGGTCGAGTTGCGACCCATACCTCTGACGGTGGCGCTCGAATGGAGCCATCTTGGGCCGATGAAGACCAAACTCCAGCTCATGACCCTGCACGCCGTCACCACGGTAGCGTTTGCCGCTGTGGCAGTCACGGCGGTTGCGTGTGCGGGAACCCCCGCTGCCTCGCCGCCGTCCCCCTCCACTGCGACGCTCGCGCAAGTGTACTTCTGGCGTGCGCGGCCCGCGAAGATCGAGGAGTACACGCGGTACATTCGCGACGTGGCGGAGCCGATCGATCACGCGGCGCAGCGGACGGGCGCCTTCCAGTCCGTCACCACGTACATGGCGAGCGACAGCACCGTGCCGTGGACCCACATGCGGGTATTCCTGTTGCGCGA
>JACMOE010000467.1 GCA_014378185.1 Gemmatimonadaceae bacterium
GCACGGAGGTGAACGCGCTCGTGCTGGACGTGAAGGACGATCGCGGGTACGTCCTGTACCGGTCCGCAGTACGCCTCGCGCGCGAAATCGGCGCCGATATCACGCAACCGGTTTCTGCGTCGCGCATGCGAGCCGTCCTGGACACGATGCGCGCCAATGGCATCCTTGCCATCGCGCGCATTGTCGTGGCGAAGGATCCGATCCTCGCAAACGCGAAGCGCCAATGGGCAGTGCAGCGGCGCAAGGACGGCACCCCCTGGCTCGACAGCAACGGAAACCCGTGGCTCGATCCGCACCAGCGTGAGGTGTGGGCGTACGCCGCGGACCTGGCGGCCGAGGCAGTCTCGCTCGGATTCAGCGAGGTGCAGTTCGACTACGTGCGCTTCCCCGATGCACCGCACCTGCTGCGCGAGGCGCGCTTCCCGCTGGCAAACCACCGTGCGCGCGATCAGGTCATCCACGAGCAACTGGCATACGTCCGCAGTCGCATGGCGCCGCTCGGCGTTCCCATGGCCATCGATGTGTTCGGCCTCACCACGAGCGACACCACCGACATGGGCATCGGACAGCGATGGGAACAGTTCGCCGAGCAGGCGGACATCGTGCTGCCGATGACGTACCCTTCGCACTATTCGCGCGGCATGTACGACATCGCGCGGCCGAATGCGTCTCCATACGCGACGATTGATCACGCGATGCGCGACGCGATCGCCCGAAACACGCCCCTGGCGCACCCACCACTCATCGTGCCGTGGTACCAGGACTTCAGCATGGGCATGCCGCGCTACGGCGTCGAACAGATTCGAGCGCAGATGCAGGCCGGCTACGACAACGGCATCCGCAGCTGGATCCTGTGGAACCCCGGGAGCAAGTACACACTCGCGGCGCTGCATCCCGAGATCCTCACGGCCGGCGAGGAATCGTCCGCGTTCAGGAAGCCTGAATGAGGAACGCCTGGTGTCGTGAATTGGAAGTTCGTGGACTGCTGATTGTTCTTCTGAGCACGGGCGTGAGCGTGACGCCTTCAGCGTTGAACGAACCAGGGCGACTCATGACACGACTCGACTAGAGGGATGTGGGTGATTCGGTCGTCAGGAGCCGCCCCAGAATTCCGGCAATGTCTCGCGGTTCCTCTTCCGGCGTAAAGTGCCTGGCACCGGATAGGACGTCGAGCGTGGCGCCGGAAATGGACCGCGCCAGGCGAGCGCCAACCGACGTCCGCAGAAAAGGGTCGTGGGAGCCCCAGATGACGGCGGTGGGAATCATGATCTCGCCGAGTCGCGCCCCAAGACTCATGGTCTCACGTCCATCGAGCGCGGCGAGGTGCGCGAGCAGGACGTGACGTCCCTCGTCGCTCGCGAAGGCGCGCTGATACTTGGCAATCGAGTGCGTCGCATGCACGCTGTCGAAGTAGCCGCGTTCAAGTTCGGCGCGAACGATGGGCAGCAGCCAGGTGGCGGGAAGAAGCCGCAACAGTGGAAGCAGGGCCCGCGCGACGCGCACATCCCGCGTGGGCCACCCGTCGAACGCGACGCTCGCAATCAGCGCCATACGTGATACGCGCGACGGCCAGTCAAGGGCGAGAGCCTGCGCCACCCCGCCGCCGAGTTCGTGCCCCACCACACAGGCCGTGCGGATGCCCAGCGCATCGAGCAGTCCGACGACGCGCCCAGCGTGTGCGCGAAGCGTGAGCGAGCGTCCTCCCGGCGGATCGCTGCGCCCGTACCCGAGGAGATCGACGACCACGAGACGGTGCCCGGAGGGCATCTGCGTGACGACGTCACCCCAGAGATGACCCGACGTGGGAAACCCGTGGAGGAAGACGACGGGTTCACCAGCGCCTCGCGTGCCCGCGGCGTAGTAGTAGAGACGCGCGCCTTCGACATCGACGAACTCACCGCGCACGGGCAGGCCGGTGGAGGGGCAGGCTGCTGCAGGTCATGCGCCCAAGATGCGACCGCGCACCGCGAATCGACAAGCGAAACCGCGGGCAGTCGACGCTGCAGGGTGGCAACGCGTCGTGCTCGCTGCCACCCTGCTGCTATCCGGTGATGTGCTGACTCAGGACGTTGGCGGTGCCGGACGCGGCATGCTCATGCGCTTGGCCATCTCTTCCACGTTCTTGTCGAACACAACCTGCTGGGCAGCCGACAGGATCGCGCGAATCTCCGGGTGCATCTTGCCGGTTAATTCCATCCGCTTCTTCATCGCGCCCTCGCGATCCGTCGCCATCATGTCGCGAATGACC
>JACMOE010000468.1 GCA_014378185.1 Gemmatimonadaceae bacterium
GGACCTGTTTTCCATGTCGTGTGAAACCACTGCAAGCATATGACGATCGTCGAGTTCCGCGAACGAGCAGAGAATCACAAGAGAGCTGCAAGCGTCGCGCTGTCCGGCGCACTCGATGAAGCGTCTTTCGAGGCGGCGAAAACGAGTGTGTGGTCGCGTTCGGTGCAGCAGAGTTTCAGCAAATTGCTGGGTGAATTGCCCATCACGGAAAGGCCCGAAGCGGGACGTGTTTTCAACGACTTGAGGGCGCACATTGATGCATTGCTGGCTGAGGCATCGATTTACTTCGCTGTGAGCGAAGGGGCATCACAAGCGGGAAGATCGCTCGACCTCACCATGCCCGCGCGCGAGCGCTGGCGTGGCGCAAAGCATCCCGTCACCCTCGTCATCGACGAAATCGTCGCCATCTTCCGCGAGATCGGCTTCACGGTCGCCCTCGGCCCCGAGAGCGAGTCGGAGTGGTACAACTTCTCCGCACTCAACTTTCCGCCTGATCATCCGGCCATGGACATGCACGACACCCTGTACCTGGGCGAGGGCGCGCTCCTCCGTACCCACACGTCCCCAGTGCAGGTGCGCACCCTCCAGCGCCACGCGCCGCCCCTCCGCATCCTCGCGCCAGGCACGGGGTTTCGGCGCGATCCGTTCGACGCATCACACGCGCCTGCCTTCGCTCAGATCGAAGGCCTCGCCGTGGACGAAGGCACCTCGTTCGTCGCCCTCAAGGCGACCCTCACGCACTTCGCGCAGAAGTTCTTCGGCAAGACACGCACGCGCTTTCGCCCCAGCTACTTCCCGTTCACCGAGCCGTCCGCCGAGATGGACGTTGAATGTCGTCTCTGCGGTGGCGTCGGTTGCTCCGCCTGCAAGGGCACAGGATGGATGGAGATCCTTGGGTCCGGCATGGTACATCCGTCCGTGCTGGAGGCGGCGGGCGTGGATAGCGAGCGATATACGGGATGGGCATTCGGCATGGGCCCGGCTCGCATCGCCATGCTGCGCTATGGGCTGCCCGACATCCGGCTGCTCTACGATTCCGACGTCCGCTTCCTGGCGCAGGTGGCCGAGTGAACGTCTCCGTCAGCTGGCTCAATGCCTTCAGCGAGCGCGCAACCTCCGCTTCGGCCGCCGAGCTGCGCGACCTGCTCACGGCGCACACCGCCACCGTCGAGGAGGTCGTGGCCCTGCGCGATGACCTCGCGCCCATCGTCGTCGCACGCGTCGTTGAAGAGGCCCCGCATCCGGACTCGGACCACCTCCACATCACGAAGGTGGACATGGGCTCGGGCGTGCTGCTGGATGTCGTCTGTGGCGCGCCCAACGTCACGGCCGGCAAGCTGTACCCGTTCGCTCCCACGGGAACGATCATGCCGGGCGGCCTCAAGATCGAGAAGCGGAAGATCCGCGGGCACACCTCCAACGGCATGCTCTGCTCGGCGCGCGAGCTCGGGCTCGGCGAAGAGCATGACGGCATCATGGAGCTCGACATCGACGTTGCGCCGGGCACGCCGTTCCTGACCGCCATGCCGGTGGGCGACGCGCGCCTGGTGATCGACGTGTTGCCGAACCGTCCGGACCTGTTGTCGCACCTGGGCATCGCGCGCGAGATTGCCGCGGTCTCGGGTGGCGAACTGCGCCTGCCGGACATCGGCGTCGCCGGAATTGCCATACCGGAGGCGAAGCGCTTCCGTCGCGCGGGCAATGCTGGCGGCGTTGTGCTGCACCTGGAGGACGCGACGCTCGCGTCGCGCTACATGGGCGTCGTGATTCGCGGCGTGCAGGTCGGCCCCAGTCCGCAGTGGCTGGTGGACCGGCTCGTGGCCGTGGGCTCGCGGTCCACCAACAACATCGTGGACGCCACGAATTACGTGCTTCACGAGCTGGGCCAGCCCACGCACGCGTTCGACCTCGGCAAGGTGGATCCGGAGCCGAAGATGCCGGAGAAAACGATCGTCGTGCGAACCGCGAGGGAAGGGGAGACGCTCGTCACGCTCGATGGTGTCACGCGAAAGCTGACGACGGACATGACCGTCATCGCCGACTCTCGCGACGCGATTGCCCTGGCGGGAGTGATGGGTGGTGAGGGCACGGAAGTGGGGCCCGACACCACGGACCTGTTCGTCGAGATCGCGACGTTCGACGCCGCGCGCACGCGTCGCACGCGCCGCGCGGCCGGGCTGTCCACGGATGCGAGCTATCGATTCGAGCGCGGGGTGGATGTTGCGCTTGCGCCGCGTGCGCTCGCGCGCGTGGCCGCGTTGATCGTTTCGCTCGCCGGCGGCGCGGTGGAACACCCGCCGGTGGACTTGTACGCTGGAGACGCGGTGCATGTGCCCATTGTGCTTCGCACGGCGCGCGTGGCGCGCGTGCTCGGTATCGCGCTCGACGCGGAGCGCATCGCGGAGCTGCTGAAGGCCATCGGGTGCATCGCGGATGTCGATGATGCCGGCGCGGCGGTGCACGTGATTGCGCCCACGTGGCGCCGCGACCTGGTTGCGGAAGCGGACCTCATCGAGGAAGTCGCGCGGCTGCACGGCTACGCGTCGCTACCCGACGAGCTTCGCCCCTACCGGCCCGGCACCACCAGCGACGCGCCGCTGTGGACCACGGCGGGCCGTCTGCGGGATGCCTTGTCCGGCGCCGGCCTGCTCGAGGCGCGGCCAACGCCATTCGTGGCCGGCGGCGACGAGCACGTGCGGGTGTTGAACCCGCTCGCTGAAAATGAGGGACACCTGCGGCGCACGCTGCTCGAATCGCTGGCGCGCCGCGCCGAGTTCAACCTGACGCACATGCAGGGCAACGTGCGGTTGTACGAGATTGGAACCGCGTTCGCGCGCGGGGCGGATGCGCTGCCCAATGAGAGCATGCGCGTGGCGGTGCTGGTGATGGGCCAGCGCGAACCGGCGCACTTCACGAACGCCAAGCCGGAACCGGTTGATGCCTGGGACGCGAAGGAACTCGCGGAACGCATGACACGTGTCGTCGCCCCGGGCCGCGCAGCGCTCGTGCCGAGCGAGGATGGTGGTGCGCTGCTGTGGACCATCGAGATCGACGGGGAGGCACGCGGTCATGTGTCCCACATTGCGCTCGACGCGCCGGTGTGGGCCTCGCCCGCATTCGGCGTGGAACTGGTGCTCGGCACCGTGTCGAATGCGGATGTTGCGCCTCCGGGCGAACATGCGCACGTGACCGACACACGCTCGGCGCCTCACGCGCAACCGAGGTTTCGCCCGCTGCCAACCACGCCGTCAGCGGAATTCGATCTCGCGCTGCTCGTGCCCGACGGCGTGCGCGCTGCCGATGTCGAGGCGGTGATTCGCGCCTCGGCCGGTGACTTGCTCGAACGCCTGGTGGTATTCGACCTGTATCAAGGACCGGGGGTCGATGCCGGACACCGATCGGTGGCCTGGCGGTTGACCTTGCGACATCCCGAGCGCACTCTACGGGACAAGGAAATCGAAGGCCGCCGCGCCAAGATCCTGTCCGCTCTTCAGCACGAACTGCATGTCCGACAACGCTCGACCTGAAATCATTGCCTTTCGCGAGATGGAAACGCTCGTTCGCCACCTGGCGGACGAGCTCGCGGGCTTTCGCCGTCGTGCCCTGCTTGCCGAGGCGAGGGTGAGGGACGCGGAAACGCAGGGGTCCGCCCCGGTGGCGCAGGAGAAGCGCGAACTCTCGGACCGCATCACGCAGCTCGAGCACGAGAACGCCGCATTGAAGGGCCGCTTCGAGGCGGCCACGGCGCGGACCACGCAGATGCTCGACCGTGTGCGCTTCATCAGGCAGCAGGCCCAGGGCGGAGGAGATCGGTGAGCGGCAAGAAAGCCTCGGTAAAGGTGGAGATTCTCGGTGAGTCGTACGTGCTCCGCACCGAAGCGGCGCCCGAGCACACCAGGGCGGTGGCGGAATACCTGGACAAGGCCATCCGCCAGATTCTCGCAGGCGGATCGGTGATCGAGGCCAACCGGGGTGCCATCCTTGCCGCGCTCCAGATCACGTCGGAGCTGTTCCAGGCCCGTGAGGCCAACGGCGCCCTCACGGGCGCGATGCAGGGCCTGTCGGCGGACGTGCGGCGCCTGCTGCCACCGGCAAAGCGCGACAGCGCGGCCGTGCCCGTGACGGGCGGGTGAGTGCCTTGCCCGATCCCCTTCGCCGCCGTAACTTCACAGCCGTTCCTGTTGCGCCCGTAGGTTGATGCGCCCTTTGTAGTTAGCTCGTTCCAAGTCGCCCCCCACGTCGGTGCGGCCTCGAGCGTTCAACTGCACGGCGGCGCTCCGCGGGAGCAGCGGCGGTATCCTTTCTTCCGCGCTTACCCGCGGTGGAGCATAGATGACATGAATCTCATGGCAATTCTTGCCGCGCTCGGCGTGCTCGTTGTCGCCTCGCCGGCATTTTTCTTTTTTGGACGCCGGTCTGGTGCAAGCGCAGGACGCCTGGCCGAAATCGAGCGGCACAGGGCTGCCGGCACCACCGCGGAGGACACCGCTCGCCGCATCGTCGCCGATGCCGAGCGCGAGGTCGAGACGTCGCGCAAGAGTGCGGTGGTGTCCGGCAAGGAAGAAGTGATGAAGTTGCGGGAGGTCGCGGAGGAGGATCTGCGCTCGCGCCGCTCGTTCGTGGAGCAGGAGGAGCGCCGCGTCAGCGACCGCGAGAGTACTCTCGACCGGAAGCTCGAACTCGTGGAACAGCGCGACCGCGACATCGGCAAGCGCGCCAGTGACTTCGGCCGGCGCGAGAAGCTGCTCCAGACGCGCGAGGAGGAGCTCGACAAGCTGGTTGCCGACGAGCGGCGTCGTCTCGAGCAGATGGCTGGAATGTCTGCCCAGGACGCGAAGAACGAGCTGATCCGGCGCCTGGAGGAAGAGGCGCACGCGGACGCCGCGAACATGCTGCGCGAGATCCGCGAAACCGCGCGCCGCAATGCGGAACGCGAGGCCAAGAAGATCGTCGCGCTCGCCATCCAGCGCATCGCGGCGGATACCACGGCCGAGACCACCGTGTCCGCGGTGGCGCTCCCGAATGACGAGATGAAGGGGCGCA
>JACMOE010000469.1 GCA_014378185.1 Gemmatimonadaceae bacterium
ACCGCGGCGCGGCCCGGCGTGCCGCCGGACGACGTCATCGAGCAGATCGATATCGGTGGCCCGAGCATGCTGCGCTCCGCCGCGAAGAATTTTGCGGGCGTCACCACCGTGGTGGACCCAGCCGACTATGCGCAGGTTTTGGCGATGGTGACCGGCACGGACGATCAACTGGACGCACGGCGCCGCCTCGCCGCCAAGGTGTTCGAACACACTGCCGCCTACGATTCCGCCATCGCCGCGTGGTTCGCCACACAGCGCAAGGAGTCGTTCCCCGAACGCACGTGCCTGCCGCTCCAGAAGCAGCAGTCGCTGCGCTACGGAGAAAACCCTGGCCAGGCGGCCGCGTTCTACGTCGAGCGTCCAGGGGCGGGACTCGCCGCGCTGGTGCAGCGCGGTGGCAAGGAACTGTCGTTCAACAACCTGCTGGACCTGGAAGGCGCGCTCCTGGCCACGGAGCCATTCGGCGACGAAACCTGCTGCGCGATCATCAAGCACACCACGCCGTGCGGTCTCGCCACAGGCACCGACGCCCTCATCGCCTATCGCAAGGCACTGGCCTGCGATCCGGTCTCGGCATTCGGCTCGGTGATCTCGTTCACCTCGCCAGTGGATGACGCCACCGCCGACGCGGTGTCCAGTCTCTTCGTGGAATGTGTCGTCGCCCCGAAGTTCAGCGCTGGCGCGCTCGAGATCCTGGGGCGCAAGAAGAACCTCCGCGTCCTCGAAGGCCGCGCGCGCTGGCCACAGGGCGCGCTGGACTACAAGCGGGTGCGTGGCGGACTGCTCGTGCAGGAACGGCCACCCGCGGTGATCGACCAGCAGGGCTGGACCATCGTGTCCAGGCGACAGCCTTCGGCAGAGGAGTTGCGCGACCTGCTGTTTGCGTGGCGTGCCGTGGCCAGCGTCAAGTCGAATGCCATCGTCCTCGCGCGCGACGGCGCCACCATTGGCATCGGCGCTGGACAGATGTCGCGGGTGGATGCCGCGTTCCTGGCCGTCCACAAGGCAACCGGCGCCGGACATGCCACAGCGGGCGCCGCACTCGGGTCCGATGCTTTCTTTCCCTTCCGCGACGGCATCGACCAGGCCGCCGAGGCGGGAGTTCGGTCAATCGTGCAACCGGGCGGCTCGGTGCGGGATGCCGAGGTGATCGAGGCGGCGGACGCCCATGATATCGCGATGGTGTTCACAGGCGTGCGCCTGTTCCGGCATTGAGACCTGAAGCAATCGTCTGACAGTCTGGCGGACCGCCCTGTTCCAAGCAGGGCTCCCGCACCATCTTATATTGCTGTATGCCCGCCCCGCCCTTCGCGGGGCGTGTGCTATTCGACACTCCCACGCTGACAATGGCGACGACGTCCACGCCGTCCGACCTCGACTACCGACCATCCTGGGTGGCTGCGGCCATCGTCACGGCGGTCGTCTTCGTGCTCTACTTGCTCACCCTCGCGCCCTCCACGGCGATGTGGGACACCAGCGAGTACATCACCGCCGCCTACACGCTCGGCTTGCCCCATCCACCGGGCAATCCGCTGTTCGTGCTCATCGGCCGCGTGTTCGCCATCCTGCCCATCGCCAGCTC
This sequence comes from Gemmatimonadaceae bacterium, assembly GCA_014378185.1. Lineage (GTDB taxonomy): Bacteria > Gemmatimonadota > Gemmatimonadetes > Gemmatimonadales > Gemmatimonadaceae > AG11. The sequence continues at coordinate 1,583 of JACMOE010000469.1, forward strand.
CATCGCGGTGCGCATCAACGTCCTGGCCGCCCTTTCCAGCGCCGTGTCGGCCGGCATGTGGTTCCTCATCACGGAGCGCGTGCTCGTCAGCTGGTTTTCACTGCGCTGGATGCGCATCCTGGGCGGCTCGCTCGCCGCACTCATCGGTGCTACGGCGTTCACCGTCTGGAACCAGAGTGTCGTCAACGAGAAGGTGTACACCGTCTCCCTGCTCGGCATCGCGATCATCTCGTGGCTGATGATTCGCTGGTGCGACGAGCCCGATGGTCGCAAGGCAGACCGCACGCTCGTGCTCGTGGCCTACCTCCTCGGCCTCGGTTACGCCAATCACATGGCCGGCATGGTCGCCGCGCCGGCGGTCGGCCTGTCCGTCCTCATCGTTCGCTGGCGCACGGCGCTGCGCTGGAAGCTGCTGCTCGCGTGTGTGGGGGCCCTGTTCCTGGGCATCACACCCTTTGCCATGCAGCCCATTCGCGCCGCGCACTACCCCGCGCTCAATGAAGGCGAACCCACCGCGTGCCGCCAGGGACTCAAGCTGGACTGCACACTGAGCGCGGGGACGTACGACGCGTTCATGTACAACTTCAATCGCGGCCAGTACGGCAAACCCGAGCTCACCGAGCGCCAGGCGCCCCTCTCGGCGCAGGTGGACATGTGGTGGCTGTACTTCAAGTGGCAGTGGCTGCGCGACGCGCACTACGATCACCCGTTTGCCCAGAGCCTCCTGGCGGCGATGTTCCTGGTACTCGGGCTGCTCGGCGGTTACGTGCACTACCAGCGCGACCGTCACAGCTTCTGGTATTTCGGGTCGCTCGTGTTCACGGTATCGCTCGCGCTCATCTACTACCTGAACTTCAAGTACGGCGCGTCGCAGAGCCCCGACCTCAATGGCGTCGCCCGCGAAGTGCGCGATCGAGACTATTTCTACTTGTGGAGCTTCTCGTCGTGGGGCGTGTGGGCCGCACTCGGCCTCATGGCCGTCTGGGATTCCGTAGCGGCGCTCATTGGGCGTGAGACAGTGGTCGAGGGCCGCGAGACATACGAGCGCGCCACGCGGAAGTCGCTGCTGATTGCGTCGCCATTGCTGCTCGTTGCGTTCATTCCCCTCTTCACCAACTGGTCCACCGCATCGCGTGCCGGCCAGACCGACACCGCCGATTTCGCGAAGGACCTGCTCAACTCCGTCGAACCGTACGGCGTGCTGGTCACCGTGGGCGACAACGACACCTTCCCGCTCTGGTACGCGCAGGAAGTGGAGCATGTGCGGCAGGACGTCGTGGTGGCCAACACGTCGCTGCTCAACACGGATTGGTACACGCGGCAGCTCATCCGTCGGCCCGTGTACGAGTACGACAAGGCCGCCGGCCCGGCGGTTTACCGCAACGGCACATGGAAGAAGCCCACGGGCTCGCCGCTCCACATGTCGCAGGTGCAGGGCGACTCCGTGCCGGCGTACATCCAGCTCGATCGGCCAATGACGTTCCAGGGCGGCCCCATCAAGGCGACGATCGATCCCCAGAAGCTTTCCATTCCGGGCGTGCTCCAGCGCGCCGACATCTTCGTGCTCCGCATCATCGCCGACTCCTGGAACGACCGGCCCATCTATCTCAGTCGCACCTCTGCTGGCTACGGCAATGAGCTGGGACTCGGCAGCTATCTTCTCACGCAGGGGCTGGCGACGAAGATCTTCATTCCGCCCGCTGTGCCGTCGAAGGACACCGTCATGGTGCCCGGTGCCGGTTGGATCGATCTCGGCCGCACGAAGACGCTATGG
>JACMOE010000470.1 GCA_014378185.1 Gemmatimonadaceae bacterium
ACCGACGTCCACCTGCCGGAGCAGTGCGCCGCGGTCGGACAGGTCGCCGACGTACTCCAGATTCCCGCCTTTCTTTCGCGCCAGACGGACCTGCTGGTGGCTGCGGGCGCCACGGGCAAGTCCGTGAACGTCAAGAAGGGGCAGTGGGTGCACCCTGAAGCCATGCGCGGCGCCCCCGACAGGGTGCGCGGCGGGTTCCGCGCCGCCGGTCACGCGGGCGCTGCCGACGTTGCGGCCACGGAGCGCGGCACCTTCTTCGGGTATGGCGACCTGGTCGTCGACTTTCGCGCCACACCGCGCATGCGCGCGGCGTGCGATGCGCCGGTGATCTTCGATGCCACGCATAGCGTGCAGCAGCCGGGCCGCGGTGAAGGTGGTACGAGTGGCGGCGCACGCGAATTCATTCCCCCGCTCACCATGGCGGCGTGCGCGGTTGGCGTGGACGGTTTGTTCATGGAAACGCACCCCAACCCGGAGCATGCGCCAAGCGACGGCCCGAACATGATGCCGCTCCACCAGCTGGACGCGCTGATCAGGCGCGCGGTGGACGTCTGGGCGTGCGCGCGCCGATGATCGACGGCTCACTGGCGCGGACCATCCGTCTTGTCGTCCTCGACGTGGATGGCGTGCTCACCGACGGCGGCATTTATCTCGGTGCGGTGGATGGGCGACCACTGGAGTTCAAACGGTATGACATCCAGGATGGACTCGGGATCCACCTGATGCAGAAGGCGGGACTTCGCGTGGCCATCATCACGGGACGCGTGTCGGACAGCGTACGGCTGCGCGCCGCGGAGCTGGGTATCGAGGATCTCGCGCAGGATCCCGATGCGCAGAAACTGCCTGCGTTGCTGGCGATGCTCGACCGGCATGGTATCGCTCCGTCCGAAGCGGCCTTCATCGGCGACGACTTTCCCGACATGGCCGTGCTGCGTCTCGTCGGGCTGTCCGTGGCCGTGAGCAATGCGGTGCCGGAAGTGAAACGCGCATGCGCCGTGACGCTCACGCGTTCAGGCGGCGCGGGCGCGGTGCGGGAGTTCGCCGAGATGCTGCTCACGGCGCGCAACGAGTGGCAGAGCGTCACGGATCGGTATGTGGCCGAGCGTTCGTTGCCCTTCTTCGAGTCGAAGACGTGAACGCCGAGCAGATCATCGAGCTGGGGCGACGGGTGGTACGCCTCGAGCGTGACGCGCTGGGCGCCGTCGAGGAGCGTATCGGCGCGAGCTTCGCCGCTGCGGTCGCGCTGATCGCCGAGTCGGAGGGTCGCGTCATTGTCACCGGCGTCGGCAAGTCGGGGCTCATCGCGCGCAAGATCGCGGCGACCCTCACCTCGACGGGAACTCCGGCGACATTTCTCCATCCCATGGACAGCGTGCATGGTGATCTCGGCATCGTCGGCCCGGGCGACGTGGCGATCCTGCTCTCCAAGTCGGGCGAATCGGACGAGGTGCTGGCACTGCTCGAACATCTGCAGGGCCTCGGGGTACGCTCGATCGGCATCACCGGCGACACGGGCTCGGCATTGGCGAAACTGTGCACGGTGTCGCTCGATGCGTGGGTGCGCGAGGAGGCGTGTCCACACGACCTGGCGCCGACCACCAGCACCACGGCGGCGCTGGCGCTCGGCGATGCGTTGGCGGTGGCCCTGCTGGAGTACAATGGATTTCGGCGAGAGGATTTTGCGCGGCTGCATCCAGCCGGCGCACTGGGACGTCGTCTCGTGACGCGCATCGAGGAAGTGATGGTGACGGCTCCGCTGCCGGTGCTGCCGAGCGGGAGCACGTTGCGCGAGGCGGTGGTGGTGCTGGCGGAGCAGCGGGGTATCGTGCTCGTTGCAGGCGATGATGGAATGTTGCACGGCGTACTTACCGCGGGAGACCTGACGCGATTGATGGAACGTGAAGCCGAGGTATTGTCAGCGCTTGTCGATCGCGTCATGACGCGCACGCCGCGCTGCGCGCACGCAGGCGAGCTGGCGAGTGCGGTGGCATTCCGCATGGAAACGCACGGCGTGAGGGCCATGCCGGTGCTCGACGCCGCGGAGCACATCGTGGGCGTGGCCCACCTGCATGACCTGTTGCGAGCCCGGGTCGCATGAGCGGCCGTATCACGGTCGCGCTGCTCGCGGCAGCCGTCGTCGCTGTGGCCGGGTGCAAGAACAAGGGGAGTGCACCGCCGGTCGCCGCGCGGGCGACGCTCGCTGACAGCGCGGAGCAGGTGTTGTTGAACACGCACTCGATGCTCACGGATCGGGGTGTGCAGCGCGGCGAGATGTTCGCGGACACCGTCTTCGTGTTCGAGGACAACACTCGCTTCGAAATGCGGAAGGTGCGTGTCACCTTCAATACCGTGACCGGCACCAAGGACGGCGTGATGAGCGCAGACCGGGGACGCTACAGCCTGCGCCAGCAGACACTGGAGGGGTTCGGCAACGTCGTCATCGTGAGCAACGACGGCAAGCGGCTGTCCTCGCCGCAGTTGAAATACATGCAGGGACTCAACGAGGTGTCGAGCGACTCGGCATTCACCTTCGTGAAGCCGGGCCAGACGCTCTCCGGCATCGGCTTCAAGGCTGATCCGCAGCTCAATCATTTCCAGTCGTTCAAGGCGGGCAAGTCGCGCGCCTCCTTCACGTTTCCCGCGCAGTGAGGGCGCTCGTGCTGGTCATGCTCGTCGTGACGACGGATGTCACGATCGCTCACGCGCAAATGGTGGCGCCTGGTGCGGTCAAGAAGTGTGCGCTCGAGGTCCAGTACGAACGCATCAACAGCATCCAGCTGCCAAGCGGCACTCGGAACAGCTACCTGGGCGGCAACATCGTGGCGACCTGCGCCAGCCAGCGCATGGTGTTGAAGTCCGACAGCCTGGAGCAGTATGGCGACGAGGGGCGCTTCTTCTTCATCGGCCATGTGGACTACAAGGAGCCGCGCGTGAAGATGAAGTCGGACTTCCTCACGTTTTTTCAGCGTGAAGACCGCCTGCTCGCGTTCCTCAACGTCGACGCTGTGCTACCGAACGGGTCGACGCTCAAGGGCAGTTCGCTCGAGTACTTCAAGCCCATTCCCAAGGTGCGCCCGAAGCAGAAGGGCATCGCCGTGGGTCGTCCGACGCTGACCATCATCGACAAGGATGCTCAGGGCAAGCCGCAGCCGCCGGTCACCGTCACCGGCAATACCATCTGGCTCGATGGCGATAGCGTGGTCGCGTCGGCGGGCGAGGTGGTCGTCGTGCGTCCGGAGCTCACGGCCACCGGCGATTCGCTGTATCTCGACGGGGGCAGCGGGTTGCTCCGCATGATGCGCAAGCCCAGGATCGCCGGTACCAAGGGCCGAAAGTTCACGCTCGTGGGTGAGACAATCGACCTGCTCTCGCGTCGGAAGAAGCTGGAGCGTGTGCTTGCCAAGAACGCAGGGGAGGCCGTCAGTGAAGACCTTACCCTCAAGTCGGACTCCATCGACCTCCGTGTGACGGACGACCTGTTGCAGCGCGCCGTGGTCTGGGGAAAGAGTCGCGCGCGCGCCAGCTCTCCTTCGCAGACCATCATCGCCGACTCCATCGACGTGCTCATGCCGGGCCAACGCGTGCGCGAGATGCACGCGCTCCGTACGGCGTCGGCGGAGGGAACGCCAGACACCACGAAGTTCAAGACAGCGGAGAAGGATCGGCTCACCGGCGACACGATCGTGGCGTATTTCGATTCCATTCCGGCGAGCGACACCGTGACCAAGGCACGCATTCGCGAACTCGTGGCCATCTCGAAGGCCACCTCCTACCAGCACCTGCCGCCACAGGACACCACGTTCCGGCGTCCGGCCATCAACTACGTCTGCGGACAGCGCATCACCGTCACCTTCGACTCCGCGAAGGTACGGCTGGTGAAGGTCCTGGATTCGAAGCCGCCATGCGGCGGCGTGTATGTCGAGCCCGACACGTCGCGTGCGCCGCAGGCCACTGGACGGCCCGGAGCCAGCACACCGCGCCCTCAGCCCCCAACCAGCGCGCCCAGGCCGTCACCAGCGCCGGTAACACCCTTGCCGGCTGTTCCAGCCAAGCCCGAATGACGGGCTCCTTCGAGTCACCACGGATCACGAACCTCGTCAACCAGCTTGCGCGGGGTGATCGATCCACGGCACTCGCCCTGAATGCGCTCATCAGCGCCGCCGATGCCGACGGACGGGCGACGCTGGATGACATTGCGCTCATCTACCGCCGCGATCATCTCGCGGCACAACGCGCCGCGGGCCGCGATGCCGAGCGTGAAGCCGGTGAGCTGAGCATGGATCAGGTGCGCGCCCACCTTGCGGCATCAGTGCTCCCACGCCTTGCGTCGGAGGGCGTCGTCACGCTCTCGGGTGCCGGCCTGCTGGAGCCCGGCGCGCGCATCGGTGTTGCCACGCCGCTGTGGGCCGAACTCGCGGTGATCCGCGACGAAGTGGCGAATGTGCTCCGGCATACCGGTGAGCATTCCTCCCAGCGTGACGCGCGGACGGTCACGCCCCGCGCCGAGCAGGGGAGCGTGCTGGAAGCGCAGGGCTTGTCCAAGGTCTATCGCAGGCGTCGCGTGGTGAATGATGTGGCCCTCCGCTTGCACCAGGGCGAGATCGTCGGACTGCTGGGCCCGAATGGTGCCGGAAAGACCACCACCTTCTACATGATCGTGGGACTCATCCAGCCCCTGTCGGGCCGTATCCTGCTGGACGGGGCAGACATCACCTCCATGCCCATGTACCAGCGGTCGCGCAAGGGAATCGGCTACCTCTCCCAGGAGCCTTCCATCTTCCGCAAGTTGTCCGTCGAGGACAATATCATGGCGATCCTGGAGACGCTGCCGCTCTCGAAAGAGCAACGCGCAGCTCGCCTTGAAGTCCTGCTGGACGAATTGAGCATCAAGCACCTGCGCCGGAGCAAGGCATTCCAGCTCTCCGGCGGTGAGCGGCGCCGACTCGAAATCACCCGCGCACTGGTGTCGGAACCGAAGTTCATGATGCTGGATGAACCGTTTGCCGGCGTGGATCCCATTGCCGTCCACGACATCCAGACCATCGTTGCCAACTTGCGTACGCGCGGAATCGGCGTATTGATCAGCGATCACAACGTGGAGCAGACCCTGGATATCGTGGATCGCGCCTACATCATGTTCGACGGCCAGGTACAGGTCTCCGGCACTGTGCGCGAACTCGTGTTCGACGATACCGTGGCAGAGCGCTATCTGGGCCCGACGCTGTCCGCGCGATTGCGCGCCAGGTTTGAACAAGAGATGCACGGAGACGGCGAATGAGACCCGGCCTCGGCCAACACACGCAACTCAAGCAGGAACTCAAGATCAATCCACGCCTGTACCAGGCGATGGATCTGCTCTATATGCCCCTGCTCGACCTGCAGAACCACCTCAAGCAGGAACTGCTCAACAACCCGTTCCTCGACATGATCGAGCCGGACGAGGAGGATGAGGAGGATGGCACCGAGCAGCAGGAGGAGCCCAATCCGGAGACCGAGGCCGAAAAGGAGGAGAAGGGCGAAATCGACTGGGAGGAAATCCTGCTCGACGGCTTCGACGCGGGTGGGCGGCGCGAGGAGCACGAGGAGCGCGAATACTACGAACCGGTCACCGTCGACACGCGCGACCTCGCCGATCATCTCCGCGACCAGGTCTCGCTCCTGGACCTCAATGGCCGCCAGATGTACCTCGCGGACGAGTTCATCGGCAACATCAATGAAGACGGGTACCTCGCGTGCGGCCTCGAGAAGATCGTCGAGGGCGTGAACGAGAGCGTGACCAAGGTGGCCGAGGAGCTCGATCGTGAAATCGATCCGTACACCGACGGCGAGGCAGAGGAGATGCTCGGCATCGTCCAGAGCCTCGACCCGCCGGGCGTTGGCGCCCGCGACCTCCGTGAGTGCCTCATGCTGCAGCTGCGCGAGGCTGGCCTCGAGCACTCCGTGCCCTTCCGCCTCGTGCGCGACTGCTTCGACGAGCTCATCGCCCATCGATGGAGCGAGATCTCCAAGCGCTTCGGCATCAGCCCCGTGGACGTGCAGAAGG
>JACMOE010000471.1 GCA_014378185.1 Gemmatimonadaceae bacterium
CCATCCATTGCGCCCATCATCTGCGTCGCTCCCGCCGCAGCGACCATCGGCATGTGCTCCACCGCCTGATACAGCGCAATGCCGAACTTGGACGCCGAGTCGTAGCGGTCCTCCCGCTTTCGCTGGAGCGCCTTGGCCATCACGGCCTGCACTTCCGCCGGCCAGCTCGTGTCCGGCTTCGTCACGGACAGCGGCCGCGGGTCATCCGTGAGGCGCATGATCATCGACTCCTGCGCCGTCTCTCCCTCGAACGGAAGCTTGCCCGTGAGCATGTTGTACGCGACCAGCGCGAGCGAATAGATGTCGCTCTTTCCATCCAGCTTGTCGCCGGCCAACTGCTCGGGGCTCATGTACTCCGGCGTACCCACCACCAGCCCCGTCTTCGTCACCTTCTGGTTCTCCGCGCCCGCCGCCTTGGCGATGCCGAAGTCCACCACCTTCACACAGTCCGAGCCGTCGCGATTCTTCGCGATCATGATGTTGTCCGGCTTCAGGTCGCGGTGCACGATGCCCATCTCGTGCGCCACCTGGAGGCCGTCCGCCGCCTGCTTCGCGATGTTCGCCGCGCGCAGGGGGGGCAAGGCACCGTTCCTCTCCACCAGCGACGTCAGCGACTCTCCCTCGATGAACTCCATCGCCAGGTAGATCAACCCCTCGGGCGTTTCGCCGAAATCGTAGATGCCGGCCACGTTGGGATGGTTGATCCGGCTGGCGTTCGCCGCCTCGCGATTGAACCGGCTGATCGCATCGGCATCGTTCACCATACCGGGATTCATCACCTTCACCGCGCTCTTGCGGCCCATCTTCACATGCTCGGCCAGGTATACCTGGCCCATGCCCCCCTCGCCCAGCTTCTTCAGCACATGGTACCGCTCGGCGATGATGGAGCCGACGAGGTCCGTGCCGCCCCCCTGCGATCGCAGAGCGGTGCCGTCCCGGTCGCAGAAGCCCATATTCGCGGGATACTCCGTGCCGCACGTGGGGCAGATCTTCTCCTGGCTCACAATCCCAGCGCCTCCACACGCAGTACCTGGTCGCCAACGAGGATGCGTTGGCCCTTGAAGATCTGTCGCTCTCCGCGCACGCCAACGGCTACGCCGTTGCGGCTGCCCGCGTCGGCCACGAAGAACTCCGCGTCCTGGCTTCTCACTTCGGCGTGTCGGCCGCTCATGGTCTGATCGTACGGGAAAACCCAGTCGCCCGAATCGCGCCCGAGCAGCACGGTGCGCGCCGGAGAGAGATGAAACGTGTCGCGCACGCTGGCGTCAGCGCGGAGCTGTTCCAGCACGGCGACGTCCGCGGATGGCACCAACGATCCCATGCGCCGAGTCGAATCCGCCTCCGGTGGGTGTGGGCCTGGGTAGCCCAGCCGCCGGAAACGCAGGATCTGCGAACCCACCAGCACCAGGTCGCAGTCGGCCAGTTTCGTCGGTGCCTCGATGAATGTCCAGGTGCCGTTGCGAGATCCCAGGTCACGCACCCACATCTCGCCGTCGCGCAGGTCGAAGCGCGCATGCATTGGCGAGAGGTACACGTCGTCGAACTTGATGTCCGCGTCGCCGCGTCCCACCACCGCCTCGCCACGATCCAGCGAGAACGTGGACGTCACTTCGCCCGCTTCGTTCAACAGCGCCAGCCGAGGCCCCGTGGCCGCGCGGCTCTTGGCGCCCAGCACAAGCGTGCCGAAGGCATTGTTGACTTCCACGCTCACGCGCTGCCCCACGCGCGTGCCGCACCGCGCACAGAACAGGTCCACGCCCTGCGTGTACGCCGCCCCGCACGTCCAGCAGCTGCCCGTGGATACCTCGTTGGTGACCTTGGTACCGCAGAAGCCGCAGAACGGCATGGAGGCGTTCACCGGCTGTGCGCACTTGGGGCACGAGTTGGTGGCCGCCATGGGCGATACGCGGGTGGGTGGCGCCAGTCCCCCTGAACCCACCGCGGCACCCGGCACTGGGGTGTCGCTCGCTTCTGAGGCACGCCCTACCGCTGCTGCCGACGAGCCCGCCGAATACGCAGGAATTACGCGCGCGGACGACGCCGACATCGGCTTTCCGCAGTCGATGCAGAAGCGCGACATGGGTTCATTGTCGCGGCCGCAGAAGGTGCAGGTCACGAGGGGCGACACGGTATGATGGTTGCGACCATGGAACGCGAATATACGGGCGGCGAGACGGGGGCGTCAACAAACCCAGCCATTTGTTGGTTTGAGCGGAGCGCCTGCCCTTGGGCGATGCGAAGGGAAGGACCTGCATTTCCGTGGTAGAACATCCAGCATCCATTGAAGCACGTGAGCGGTGAACCGTAAGTCGCGTCCCGTCCCCCGTCCCCCGCTGTACCATTTATCACATGCCCATGCTCCTCCGCTCCGCCCTCGCACTCCCCTTCGTCGCGGCCCTGGCGTGCGGCGGCACCACGCCCGCCCCCGTCGCCGCTCCGGCGCCGTTACCCCTGCCGGCGCCCGGGCCGCCGGCGATTGGGCCGCCCCTGCCGGGCGTCCCCCTGGTGGACGG
>JACMOE010000472.1 GCA_014378185.1 Gemmatimonadaceae bacterium
CAGCTCTTCACCTGCGCGCTCGATGTGTCGTTGTCCCATTCGACCTGCGTGAGCGGGCCGCCAAAGACTGTCATCGGCAATCCACCAGTCGCGCTCACCTCGAGCCGAGCACCCATGGCTTCGAGGGGGCGCTGCACGCGCCGCATTGGACGACGGCTGAGACTCTCGTCCCCCATGAAGCGGGCGGTGGGCCCGGCGCCGGCAACGACTCCACTCAGCAAGCGGGCCGACGTGCCGCTATTGCCGCAATCGAGGTCGCGCTCGGGTGACCGCAGGCCGCCGACACCTGATCCGGCGATCTCCATGGTCTGGGCCAGTTCAGGAACCTCGACGCCGAGGGCGCGCAGCACGCCGGCGGTGGACTGCACGTCTGCGGACGGAAGAATGCCGCGCACCCGCGACACACCGGTGGCCAGAGCGCTGAAGATCAGCGCGCGGTGCGAGATGGACTTGTCGCCCGGAACGCGCAACGCGCCGGCAACCTGCAACGTGGCGTCGGTCAGCGGAGCCATCCTTCGAGTGCCGTGGCGAGGTCTGTGCGTTCGTCGCGATACTTCACGATCACCGGTGTCTGGAGGGAAAGGCCCTGCTCCGCGCCCCATCCCGCCGTGACGCGGCGGGCGCCCGGCACCACCACCGCACCGGCGGGAATCTCGAGCGGCGCGTCTGGCGTGGCGCGGTAGACGCGCTCGTGCACGAGATCGTACACCGGCGTGCCGCGCGTGAGCACGACGCCGGCTGCGAGCACCGCCTTGCTCCGCACGATGGTGCCCTCGTACACGCCGCAGTTGCCGCCCACCAGCACATCGTCCTCGATCACCACCGGCGCGGCATTCACCGGCTCGAGCACCCCGCCGATCTGCGCAGCGGCACTCAGGTGCACGCGTTCCCCGACCTGCGCGCACGAGCCCACCAGCGCGTGCGAGTCCACCATGGTGCCGGCCCCGACCCAGGCGCCCACGTTCACGTACATCGGCGGCATGCACACCACGCCGGGCGCAAGGTACGCCCCTCGGCGCACGGACGATCCGCCGGGCACCACGCGCACGCCGTTCGCGACCGTCATGCGCTGGGGCGGGTATGTGTGCTTGTCGAAGAATCCCAGTCGTGGCTCGCCATGATGACCACCAAGCGACATGTCCTCGATGCGGCCGGCGCGAAAGCCCAGCAGGATCCCGCGCTTGACCCAGGGCACGGCACGCCAGGTGCCCCCGGCGTCGCGTTCCGCCGCCCGTACTTCGCCGCGTTCCAGAGCGCCGAGCAGAACGTCCACCAGCTGTTCAGCGTGCGCGGGAAGCGCGTCGCCCGCGGGCGTGTCGGCGCAGCGCAGAAGGTCCGCCGTGAATGCAGCGTCGAGCACAGTGTTGGAGTGCGTGGTCATGTGAGTGCACCAACCGCGCGCAGTGCGTCGCGCACTGTGGCGTCGTGATTTGCCGCCATCGGCACGAGCGGAGAGCGAAGGACGTTCTCGCAGCGTCCCATCATGGCGAGCGCCGCCTTCACCGGTATCGGGTTCGACTCCACGAAGGCCGCCCGCATCCACGGGAGCAGTCGCATGTGCAGCTGCTGCGCCTCCTCGAATCGACGCGCGCGCCCGAGTGCCACCAGCTCGGTCATGAGCCGCGGCACGACGTTGGACACCACGGAAATCAGTCCGTCGCCACCGAGCACCAGGATCGGGAGCGTGAGTTCATCGTCGCCGGACAATACCGTGAACCCCGCGGGCCGGCCTCGAATGCAATCGGTGATCTGCGGCAGGTTGGCGGACGCTTCCTTCACGCTGATGATGCCGGGATGCCGCGCGAGCTCCAGCGTGGTGCTCGCTTCGATGTTGCTCGCCGTGCGGCCCGGCACGTTGTAGACGACGATGGGGAGGTCCACCGCATCGGCAATGGCGGTGAAGTGTGCGACGATGCCACGTTGCGGCGGCTTGTTGTACATGGGCGACGCGTGGAGCAGGTGCGTCGCGCCAGCCTCGCGCATGGCGCGCGACAGCTCGATGGCCTTCACGGTGTCGTTCGACCCTGCGCCCGCCACCACTGGCACCCGGCCGTCGACCTGTTCCACGGTGATCTCCACCACGCGGCGATGCTCGTCGAAGGTCATC
>JACMOE010000473.1 GCA_014378185.1 Gemmatimonadaceae bacterium
ATGCGGCATTCGGCCGCCGGCGCCCGAAACTTCACCCAATGCGATTCGCTTCTGATTGGCAAGGACAGCGGCGCACACACCCTGCCCTACATCGTGGTGAAGAACAAGACCGGGCAGGTTGAACACGAGGCCTCCACCTCCAAAATCGGCGAGGAACAACTCCTCTACTGCCGGCAGAGAGGCGTTCCAGAAGAGGAGGCGGTCTCGATGATCGTCAACGGTTTCTGCCGTGAAGTCTTCAAGATGCTGCCGATGGAATTCGCCGTCGAAGCGCAAAAACTGTTAACCGTAAGCCTGGAAGGAAGCGTTGGATAATGCTGAAAATCGAAGAACTGCACGCCAGTATTGAGGGCAAAGAAATTCTGCGGGGGGTGAACCTTGCACTGAACGCGGGCGAAGTGCACGCGATCATGGGGCCCAACGGGTCGGGAAAAAGCACCTTGGCGAGCGTGCTCATTGGCCGCGACGGCTATGACGTTTCAGGCAGCGTTCGCTACCAGGGCCAAGACCTGCTCGCGCTCTCCCCGGAGGAGCGCGCTGCCGCCGGCGTGTTCCTGGCCTTCCAGCATCCGGTGGAAATTCCGGGCGTTGGCAACATGTACTTCATGCGCACCGCGTTGAACTCCGTTCGCCGCCAACGCGGGCAGGAAGAACTGGATCCGGTGGACTTTCTGGCGCTGGCCCAGGAGCGGATGAAGCTGGTCGAGATGGACCAAAGCTTTATGAGCCGGTCAGTAAATGAAGGATTCTCTGGTGGCGAGAAGAAACGCAACGAAATCCTGCAGATGGCGATCCTAGAACCCAAACTCGCCATCCTGGATGAGACGGACTCCGGCCTCGACATCGACGCCCTGCGGATCGTCGCGAACGGCGTGAACGCTCTGCGGAGCGAAGGCCGCAGCATGCTGGTTATCACCCACCACCAGCGGCTCCTGGATTACATCGTTCCCGACCGGGTGCACGTGATGACCGCTGGCCAAATCGTGCGGTCCGGGGATAAAGACCTGGCCGTCGAACTCGAAGCGAACGGCTACACGAGCACGCAACAAGCCAACGCGGGGCGTCTGGCACCGGCCGGGGTGGCGAGGTGACGCTGACGCGCGCGGCCGGCGGAGTCCTCGCGGGCCTCGAACCCCAGCAAGGCAGCGGCCGCGATCCCGAGTGGCTCGTCGATGCGCGAGTGAACGCTCTTCAGTGGGTGGGCGAGCACGGTTTCCCGACCCACAAGGATGAGGACTGGAAGTACACAGCGCTGGCCCCGATCCTTGCTGTGCCCTTCGAAGCCGCCACCGTGACCTCCAGCAACTGGGTAACCGCAGAAATGATCGACGCAGCAGCGGTCGACCTCGGTGGTCCGCGGTTGGTCTTCGTCAACGGACACTTCGCGCCCGAGCTTTCGCGGCTGACCGGGTTGCCATCCGGCACTGTCGTGACGACTCTCGCCGCGGTGCTGGCTGCGGGGTCTGATCGCCTCGAACCCTTCTTCTCGCATACACCAGGCGAACATCACGCGTTCGCCGCCTTCAACGATGCACTCGCCGAGGACGGTGCATTCATTCACCTCACTTCCGGGGCGATTGTGGACGAGCCGATCCAGTTCGTATTCTTCTCCAATGCCGGCGGAGTCCCGCTGATATCAAGTCCACGGTCGGTGATCATCGCCGATTCTGGCAGTCGCGCGACGATTGTCGAGACCTACGCGGGGATCGACGGCGACGTGTATCTCACCAATGCCGTTACCGAATTCGTCCTGGCCGACGACGCGCAGATTGAGCACTACAAGGTTCAGCTCGAACCCGTGACCGCGTTCCATCTGGCACTGCTCGACGTGCGTCAAGGGCGCAACAGCCGCTTCACCTCCCGCTCCGTCATGCTCGGCGCCAGCATCGCCCGCCACGAGGTGCGGGTCTTGCTGGACGGCGTCGGCGCCGAGGTCAGCCTCGACGGCGTCTACCTGCCGCAAGCTGATCAACTCCACGACAATACGATCTTCATCGATCACGCCGCGACCAACTGCACCAGCCACCAGTTGTACAAGGGCGTGCTGGACGGACGCGGACACGGGGTGTTCAACGGGCACATCATGGTTCGCCATGGTGCCGACGGAACCGATGCGAATCAGAAGAACAAAAACCTGATTCTCTCCGACCGCGCCGAGGCCGACACCAGGCCGCGGCTGGAGATCTACACCGACGATGTGAAGTGCACGCACGGTGCAGCGGTCGGCCAAATGGACGAGGAGGCGCTCCTATATCTGCAGGCGCGCGGAATACCGTTGGAGGAAGCCCGCGGTCTGCTCATCTACGCGTTTGTGCAC
>JACMOE010000474.1 GCA_014378185.1 Gemmatimonadaceae bacterium
AGAAGGTCGAGCAGACTGCGGCGCAGCAGGGCATCACGCCGCAGGCACTGGTTGATTCGCTGGCCGAGTCGGTTTCCGCGATGTGGCGCCGGCTCGGGATCTCGAACGAGCAGTTCATCCGCACGACCGATGCGATGCACCGCGCAGGAGTCCAGGCCCTGATCGAGCGCATCATCGAGCGGAACCCTGATGATTTCTACGAGAAGGCCTACGAAGGCTGGTACTGCGTGGGATGCGAGGCGTTCAAGCAGGACGCCGAAATCGTCGACGGCAAGTGCGTGCTGCACCCAACGCGCGCGCTGGAGTGGGTGGAGGAGCGCAATTGGTTCTTTCGCCTGAGCAAGTACTCCGGCTTCCTGAAGGCGCTGCTGACCGATCGCCCCGAGTTTCTCCAGCCGGAGAGCCGCCGCAATGAAATGCTCGCCCTCATCGATCGCGGACTCGAGGACATCTCGGCAAGCCGGTCACGGCTGGCGTGGGCGATTCCCTTTCCCAGGGCGCTGAGTTCGGGTGAGCACCAGACCACGTACGTGTGGTTCGATGCGCTGCCGAACTATCTCACGGCCACCGGCTTTCCTGGACAGAGCGGGCCGGCCCACTGGCCGGCCCAGTTGCACATCGTGGGCAAGGACATCACGCGCTTTCACACGATCATCTGGCCGGCGATGCTGAAGGCGGCCGAGCTTCCCTTGCCGGAGCGAGTGTGGGGGCATGGGTTCGTGCTGCTGGGCGGAGAGCGATTCAGCAAGTCGGCGGGGGTGAAGCTCGACCTCAACGAGGCAATCGACCGCTTCGGCGTGGATGCCTTTCGTTATTTCCTGCTGCGCGAAGTGCCGTTCGACGCTGACGGAAGCTTCACATGGGAGCGTTTCGAGGAGCGGTACAACGCGGACCTGGCCAATGCGTGGGGCAACCTCGCGAGCCGCGTGATCGCGATGGTGGAGAAGTATCGTGAGGGGGTGGTTCCCGCTGGCGCAGCCGACGAGGCCGATCGAGCCGACGCGCACGACATCGAGGCGTATCACGCCGCGATGGACGGGACGCGGGGCTTCCTGTTGCACGAGGCATTGCAGCGTGCGATGGCCTGCGTGGGGCGCGGCAACGAATACGTGCAAGCCAAGCAGCCGTGGACGCTCGCCAAGGGCACCGACGACGATTCGCGCCGCGCGCTGGATCACGTGCTGTCATCCCTCGTGCGCCAGCTGGCTCGCCAGGCGGTGCTGCTCGCACCGTTCATGCCCGGCAAGGCCCAGGCGGTGTGGCAGCAGATTGGCGGGCCGCGGACGGTGGCGGAGCAGCGCTTCGACCAGATCGCGCTGCTCGATGCCACCGGGTGGATCGTGAAAAAGGGTGACTCGTTGTTCCCGAAGGACGCGCGGCCGTCGCCAGCGGTGTGACCGCGCGCCCTGGCTACGGCTTCGGTGCGGGTTGCGCTGGTGCGCCCGGTGTCCCGAAATCGACCTTGGGTGCCTCGCGCGCCTCGGGGTTCGTTGCGGTGAAATACTTCCGCTCCTTGGCCCCCGTCATCTTTGCCGTCAACACGGTTGGAAATTGCCGGATGTAGCTGTTGAATTGCTGCACGGCGGAATTGTAATCCGTACGGGCCACCGACACGCGATTCTCCGTGCCCGCGAGCTCGTCCTGGAGCTTGAGGAAGGCCTGGTCGCTCTTGAGCTGCGGATAGGCCTCGGACACGGCGAGTAGCCGGCCGAGCGCGCCCGTCATGGCCTGGTTGGCGTTGGCCATCTGCACGGGATCCTTTGCCTGCACGGCGCCCAGCAAGCCGCTCCGGGCCCTGGCGACTTCGCCGAAGACGGCAAGCTCCTGGTTGGCGAGCCCCTTGACCGTCGCCACGAGACTCGGCACGAGATCGGCGCGCCGCTGGAGCTGGACTTCGATCTGCCCCTGCGCCGCGTTCGCCGTCTCATCGTACTTCTGGATGGAATTGTAGCCGCACGCGGCCAGCGCGAGCGGCAGGAGGAGCACGAAATGACGACGCTTCATGATGGGCCTTCCTGGGTAGACAACGTGTCGACATAGGCATCGAGTCGCTCGACACCGGAAAGATACTGTGACAAGACGGTTCCCGCCTCGCCGGCCTTGATTCGGACTTCGCCGCGATGATGCTGGATGGCGCGCGTGAATGGCACGGCGTTGAAACCACCCAGCTCCGAGACGCGCGTGGCGACGTCAATGCTGTCGGCGGCTGGCACCTCGCCCTTGAGCCGCAACGTGGCGCGAAACAGGACGAGGATGGTGCTGATGCTGGCGCCGATGAGCTCAGCCTGCTTCGCCCCGTCACTACCGGCCATGAGGGTTCCCTGCCGGAGCTGCAGCAGCTTGCCCATGACCTCGCGCTCGAGCTGGAGCCGCAGCTGCTGGCGCGCAATGGACACTCCCTCGAACGGCGGCGCACCGTACAGCATGCGATGCCGTTCGATGATATCCGCGTACTCCATCGGAAACACGTCGGAGCTCCGGCGCCACTCGTCAACCGTCATGGTCATGGGCGGAGGATTGCCCGCGTCGTTCCATGCGCGCGCGACTGCCGATGCCGCGGCGAGCGCCGCAGGCTCGAGGCGGCCGAGCAGCACGAGGATGTTGTAATCGGACTTCCGTGGCACGTGCTCGCCCGCAGCGGCCGAGCCGTAGAGCACCACCGACGACAATTGTGCCCCGTAGGCAGAGCGTAACTGCGTCACGAGTTCGTCGAGTGTCATTGCCATGTATGCTTACCAGTCGGAGCCGCCGCCGCCGCCACTGAACCCTCCTCCGCCACCGAATCCACCAAACCCTCCGCCGCCTCCGCCGCCCCCCCCGCCCCCCCATCCTCCCCCACCCCCTCCCCCCCCCCCCCCCCCCCCCCCCCAAAAGGACAGGAAAGGCGGCCAC
>JACMOE010000475.1 GCA_014378185.1 Gemmatimonadaceae bacterium
ATGGCGGCCGATGGCAACTGCTTCGTTGGGAACGCGCCGGCGCCCACACTGCCGACACTGTCGAGGACCTCGCAGCCAACGCCCCCTTGCCGCAGGAGCGCGGAGGCACGTTCAGCGCGTGCGCGCACCGTATGCAATGAGGCGCCCAGCAGCGCGAGCGCAGGAATCTCGCGGCGCGCCACGACCGGATCGCGATACAGCGCAAGCGTTGCCTCGAGGGCGGCGAGCGTGAGCTTGTCCACGCGGTACGATCGCGCAAGCGGATTTCGTCGCATTGCCGCAATGTGGCTCGCCGTGCCGACGATGAGCCCTGACTGTGGTCCACCCAGCAGCTTGTCACCACTCATGACGACCACAGTGGCGCCTGCGTCCAGCGCTTCGCGCGCAGTCGGCTCGCCGTCGAGACCGATATCGGCGAGCGAGACCAGCAGGCCGCTGCCGAGGTCGTGCACGATGGGCAGGTTGTGCTCGCGAGCCAGGGGTACGAGCTCGCGCACGGACACCTCGGCCACGAAGCCCTCGATGGCGAAGTTGCTCCGGTGCACCTTGAGGATGGCGCCGGTGTCACCGCCGATTGCGGCTTGATAGTCGGCGAGATGGGTGCGGTTGGTCGCGCCCACCTCGCGCAGTCGCGCACCGCTGCGTGCCATGATGTCGTGCACGCGAAAGCTTCCGCCAATCTCCACCAGTTCCCCACGAGACAGCACGGTCTCGCGATCCGCCGCAAGCGTGTTGAGCGTGAGCACGAGGGCGGCGGCGCAATTGTTCACGACGAGCGCGTCCTCGGCGCCAGTGAGCTCGCGCAGGAGTGAGGCACAGTGTGTGTAACGCGATCCGCGCGTGCCGACGTCGAGGTCGTATTCCAGGTTGCTGTACCCCGCCGCGACGCGTGCGATGGCCTCGAGCGCGACCGCCGGCAGGGGGGCGCGTCCGAGATTGGTATGAAGCACGATGCCGGTGGCATTGATGACCGCGCGCAGGGACGGCCGTTGCGCAGCGGTGACGCGATCGGCCACGGAGGCTGTCCATGCCGCGTCGTTCATGGGCGCCGCCGACACGTCGCCACGCGCCATGCCGACGACATCACGCACCGCGGACACCACCAGGGTGCGCGGGGCGGTAGCCAGGAGGGCGCGCACCCCCTCGCTCTCGAGCAGCGCGCTCACGCTCGGCAGGGTGCGTCGCGGATCCGTCATCGCGCCGATGGCGGGCGGGCCGGCACCCGCACCACCGGCGTGGTGGAAAGCGTATCCTTTTCCGTCTTTGGCGGCGCGGGCTTGGGAGTGGAGAAGCGGCGCTCGCTCGGCGTGCTCCTGCCGCTCAGCGCGCGGAGGCCTGTGGTGCTCAGCCGGTAGTCCGTACTCGGCTTGAGTGCGCGGCCCAGCTTGAGCGTCACTGACATGAAGGGCGACGGGCCCGTGAGCTTTGGCGGCGGCAGCGGTGCGGGCTTGCCGGGAACCGCGGGCGTTGGTGTGGCCGCTGGCGGCACGAACACCGGAGTGAGCGGCTTGCCCGCGACCGAACCGGCTCGTCGCGACGAGTCGCTCACCATCCTGGCGCGCACGCTGTCCGCCGCCTTCAGCGCGAGCGGCGAGAGTGCGGCGATGATCGGTACGTCAACGCTGTCGGAACCCACAAGGCGGAACGCAGAGGGCGCGAGCGGCTGGTTGGGATCGACGAGGCGATCGAATGTTGCGCTGAGCGTCACCGAGTCTATCACCGCCGGCGTG
>JACMOE010000476.1 GCA_014378185.1 Gemmatimonadaceae bacterium
CAGCGCCTCCCGCTGGAAGACGAACGGCTCGCCTTCATCGCCATGGTGGCCGATGGCGTGGGCGGCGGAGAAGGCGGCGGGGAAGCCAGTGCAACGGCACTCGAGGTGGCCATGCAGTACGTGGTCCGCAGCATGGATTGCTACTACAAGTCGGATGTGGGGGACGAGCAGTTCACGCATTCCCTCCAGGCCGCGGCAATGGAGAGCCATGCGGCGGTGATCGCTCGTGCGCGAGACGTGGCCGGCGGGCGGCCCATGGCCACCACCCTCACGCTCTTCATGGGCGTGTGGCCGCACTACTATCTCCTCCAGGTGGGCGACTCGCGCTACTACATGTATCGTGGCGGCCAACTCACGCAGGTCACGCGCGACCAGACCATCGCCCAGGATCTCCTCGATCAGGGAGTCTTTACTCGTGCGATGGCGGAGCGCTCGCAGTACTCGAATGTCCTGTCCAGCGCCATCGGCGGCGATGAGGCGCTACCGGTCGTCACGCGGCTCCGGAACGACTGGAGTATCGTCCACCTCCTCTGCACTGACGGTCTCAACAAGCACGTGTCCGACGACCGAATCGCGGCGCGCCTCGCATCAATGACGTCCGCGCAGCAAGGCTGCGAGCAACTGCTCGCCGACGCACTCGAGGGGGGTGGTAGCGACAACATCAGCATCATCATCGGCCGCTTTGTTCCGCGCGCGTAGATTCGCCTTCTCCTCCCACGATCCCTGTTGAATGCCACTGCCACTCCGCTTGAATCCCGCCACCATCACCGCATGCGCCGTGTTCGTCGCGAGCGCACTCGTGCAGGCACCGCTGTCCGCGCAAGCTCCGTCGATCGGCACGGCGGCACGCGCCGCTGCGCGCGAGTACCGCCTCCGCCACGAATCCGAGATCCTCAACGAGTTCTCGGAGTTGCTCGCCATGCCCAACCTGGCCAGCGATTCCGCAGGGATTCGCCGCAACGCGGACTACCTCGTCCAGATGATCGGCAAGCGCGGCTTCACCAATACCCGACTGCTCACGGTGCCCGGTGGACCACCTGCCGTGTACGGCGAACGGTCCGTGCCCGGCGCCACGCGCACGCTCGTGCTCTATGCGCACTACGACGGCCAGCCGCTCGATCCACGGCAGTGGTCGTCGCCTCCGTGGTCCCCGGTGCTGCGCGACAAGGAGATCATCGCCGGCGGCAAGGTGATTCCCCTGCCGCCAAAGGGCGGCCGCGCGGATCCCGAAAACCGCATCTACGCACGCTCGGCGGGCGACGACAAGGCGTCCATCATGGCGATCCTCGCCGGCATCGATGCGATGCAGGCGTCCGGCACGCCGCAGTCCGTGAACCTCAAGGTGTTCTTCGAGGGCGAAGAGGAGGCCAGCTCGGCGCACCTCAAGCAGATCCTCGAGAAGTACGCACCGCAGCTCACCGCCGACGCATGGCTGTTCTGCGACGGCCCGGTGCACCAGAGCGGTCGCCAGCAGGTCCTGTTCGGCAACCGCGGCGTCACCGCGTTCGAACTCACCGTCTACGGTCCCACCCGTGCGCTCCACAGCGGCCACTATGGCAACTGGGCGCCCAACCCCGGCGTCATGCTGGCCACCCTCGTCGCGAGCATGCGCGATGACGACGGACGCATCAAGGTCGCCGGCTACTACGACGACATGCGCCCCATCACTCCCGCCGAGCATCGCGCTGCGGCGGCCCTTCCACGGTTCGATCCGGAATTGCGCCGCGCCCTGGGCCTCGCGCACACCGAAGCCAACGACGCGCTGCTCGCTGAACGCATCATGCTGCCCGCGTTCAACCTCCGGGGCATGCGCGTGGGTGGCGTGCGCGAAACGGGTTCCAACACCATCGCCACGGAAGCATATGCGTCGTTCGACCTGCGACTCGTGCCAGGGCAGGTCCCCGCGCACGTCCGCACCCTGGTGGAAGCCCACGTGCGCAAGCAGGGCTACTGGATCACGCACGACAGCGTGACCACCGCGATGCGCCTGGCGCACGCCCGCGTGGCCAGGATGGAATGGACCGAGGGCTATCCCGCATCGCGTGCGCCGATGGATGGTCCGTTCGGCAAGGCGGTGATCGCCGCACTCACGGATGGCGCGCGCGAAGCGCCACTCGCCATTCCCACGTCGGGCGCCACTGGACCGACCTACCTGTTCGAGCAGGTGCTCCGGGTGCCCATGATCCACCTGCCCATCGCCAACTACGACGACAATCAGCATGCCGCGGACGAGAATCTCCGCCTCCAGAATCTGTGGGATGGTATTGAGTCCTATTCGGCACTGCTCGCCGGCATCGGGCATACGTGGGGCCGCGCAGGGGTGCCGTAGGCAGCGCTGCTCAGTCCGTATGTCTGACAGTCTGACCCGGGCGTCCGGCTTCGCCGGCGCCCTC
>JACMOE010000477.1 GCA_014378185.1 Gemmatimonadaceae bacterium
ACCGAGGCGATCGACGCCGGAAAAGAAGGGCACGAGATCATCGCGGGGGGCAACATCATCATTCCGCCGTACGGCACAACACAACGCAAATACATGGGCGTGCTCGGCACCCATCGCCTGGAAATGGGGGACGGGTACGGCATTCACGGCACGGATCAGCCATCGAGCATCGGAAAGTCCGCTAGTCACGGCTGCGTTCGCCTCCTGAACGCCGACATCGACAAGCTCTACGACATGGTGGCTGTGGGAACGCCTGTTTATATCTACTGACCTGCCCAGTGCGACTTCTGCCGCCGCAAAAGTGACCTGCGCCACGGAACAACTGTCGTCATAACGACTACCAAGGCAACAGGTTAACTTGCAATGCGGTGGTGCTGGCACAAAGCACCGCGAGCGGTGTCTGAGTCCGCGTCGCCAGCTCTCCGCCCCACGACAGGCCCGTACCATGACCGACCACACTGCGCCCGGCTGCCACTCGAGCCGAGCGATCACATATCGCGCGCTCGTCGCGCCAGCAGGCGTGCGGTGATCCCCGATCCGCAAACCGGTGCGCCGCGCGAGCGCGGTGCACTGGGTATCGCAGGCGCTGCCCTGCTGTTCTGCGTGGCCACCATCGGCGCCGTGCAGTTCATGCGGCCGAACGAGCTGATGCCCACGGCACCCATGCTCCACGCAGTGGAGGCCGGCGTGCACGTCACAGCACTTGGCGCCGCGCCCGCCGCCGACGCCTTCGGGCCGAGTGGCAGTGTCAACCTGCGGATGGTACTGCCGGGCCAGGCGATCGAGTTTCCCATCGACCTCACGGGCCAGACAGACTCCCTTGGCTACCAGTGGATTGCCCTCGGCGATTCCACGTCGTCCCTGCCGCCGCGGCCGTTCACCTCCGCTCCACCCATCGCGCCGCCGAAGCCGGGTTTTTACCACATGGCGATCGTGCGCGGGGTCAAGCGCGAGATATTGCCGCAGCCGTTGCTGGGCGTGATGGTGCCTTTTGACCAGAAGGTGGCCGGCACCCTGAATGGCTATCGCATCGGCAACTACATTGCCGAGCAGTTCGGGCGCCAGGACCACGAGCGTCCTTCGGGATTCCTGGAGGTGCGGCCGGAAAACCTGGACCTTCAGGTGACTCGCCACCTTACGCTGGCCGACTTCGTGACCCACGACGACCAGGGCGACGTGTGGCCCAAGTACGTGGTGCTGAATCCGCGCCTGCTCGACAAGCTGGAGCTCGTGCTCGCCGACCTGGGCGGCAACGTGCGTCCCAACCTGGTGGTGGACGTTCACTCCGGGTTCCGGTCGCCCTCCCACAACTCGCATGTAGCGCGTGCGGCCAGCGACAGCCGGCACCAGTACGGGGACGCCGCCGACGTGGCCATCGACGCGGACGGCGACGGGCGCATCACCATGACGGACGAGCTGCTGGTCATGCTGGCCGTGGAGCGCGTGGAAGAGCGGCATCCCGACCTCGCAGGCGGCCTGGGGATGTACATCAGCAACCGGTATCCTTCGCCCTACCTGCACATCGACGCCCGCGGCAAGCGCATGCGCTGGAAGGGCTGACGCCGGGTTGTCACGGCTGAACACGGCGCGCATACTGCGGTAGATCACGGCGCACCGTACATGCGCCCCCTCATTGCCGCCCCATGAACGCATACCTGCGCGACAAGATGCTCCAGAAGCTCGAGACGCTGTCCGACGAGCGGGGCTACCAGGTACTGGACTACATCGAGTTTCTCGAATCCCGGTATGCCGAGCGGGCGACGGCCGCCACCGGTGCCGCCCCGGGCAATCCCTTGTCCCGCTTTGCCGACGCGCTGGAGGAGAAGATGCGCGCCGGTCGCGTGAGCGCCTCGACGATCGCGGAAACCATGGGGTTCATGAGCAAGGCCATGGGGGTGCTCAACGGGGCGGCTGCCGCGGGCAAGTCCGTCGCCAACGACCTGTTGTCGGCCACGAACCGAGTGGTGGATGCCGCCACAACTGCGGCGACATCGGCGCCGCCGCGACCCGCCAGCGCGGATGTGGCGGGCAGCGGCACGACTGGTGCGAATGCTGTAGCGCCTACCGGCACAGCCGGCGGAGCAGGGCCATCGTCCGGCAGCGCGCCGGGTGCTGGCAACTAACCCACGTCACGGAGCAGACGCGTGAGTTCCACCACTCGAGGATCGGCCCGGAAGACGACGTCGGGCGCCAGCGCATCCGCCACCCGTGGCCGCGCCAGGGCTTCCGCTGCCGATCCGCTCATCGCGCCCCGCACGGGCGCGAAGAAGACGGTGATCTATTACATGAAGCAGCTGCCGGCTTACATGCGGCTGTTCGGCGGCCTGCTGATGGACCGGCGGGTGGCCACGGTGGACAAGCTGCTGGTGGCCGGAGCGATGGCGTACATCGCCATGCCCATCGACCTGATTCCCGACTTCATTCCCTTCATCGGGGAAGTGGACGATGTGTTCGTGCTGGTGCTCGCGCTCCAGCGCCTCATTTCCAATGCGGGCCGCCCGGTGCTCCTCGCGCACTGGTCCGGCGCCATGGAGGACTTGGCCGAGTTGAACCTGCGCGATGCGCTCGCTGCAGCGGCGTTCTTCCTTCCGCGCAGTATCCGCAAGCGGCTGCGAATGATCGGCCGCAGCTAGGCTCGCGCCGCCGCTGGCGCGCAGGGAACGGTCCGGTTACCATTATCCATGGCGACCACAATCCGCTCCGATTCGAAATCCCCGCGGCCCGCAACTCAGACCTCTGAGAGCGGGCCGTCGCGCATTGGGTCCATGAACGGCTCGTCCCGCGTTCGCGACGATGTCGCACTGACGTTCGACGACGTCCTTCTGGCCCCCCGTCACTCGCTGACGCATCCCAAGGATGTGTCCACGCGCTCATGGTTCAGCCGCAAGATCGAGCTGAACGTGCCGCTGGTGTCGGCGGCCATGGACACCGTGACCGAGGCAGAGATGGCCATCGCGATGGCCCGCGCCGGTGGCATTGGCGTGCTGCACAAGAACATGTCGATCGACCGGCAGGCCACGCAGGTGGACATCGTGAAGCGCAGCGAGAGCGGGATGATCATCAATCCCTACACGCTGCCCGAGACGGCCACGCTTCGCGAGGCATCGAACCTCATGTCGCGGTTCAAGGTGTCCGGCGTGCCCATCGTCGATGGCGACGGTCGCCTCGTGGGCATCATCACCAACCGCGACCTCCAGTTCGAGCGCAGCCTCGACAGGCCGGTGGCCGAGGCGATGACGAAGGAGGGGTTGGTGACGGCGCCGTTGGGAACGACGCTGGATGAGGCGGAGCAAATCCTCGCGAAGCATCGGGTGGAGAAGTTGCCGGTGGTGGACGGCGACCGGCGTCTCCAGGGCCTCATTACGGTGAAGGACATCCACAAGCGCCGCCAGTATCCGGGGGCGAACAAGGACCAGCACGGGCGGTTGCGGTGTGCGGCGGCCATCGGCGCGGCGGGCGATTTCCTGACGCGAGCACGCGCGTTGATCGACGCCGGCGTGGATGCGCTGATCATCGATACGGCGCATGGCCATGCGGACGCCGTGTTGGTTGCAACGTCGAGCGTGCGCGAGGCGTTTCCTGACGTCCAGCTCGTGGTGGGCAACGTGGCCACGCGCGAAGGGGCGCGTGCGCTCGTGGAGCGCGGCGTGGATGCGGTGAAGGTGGGTGTGGGTCCTGGTTCGATCTGCACGACGCGTGTGGTGACAGGCGTCGGCGTGCCACAGCTCACCGCGGTGTTCGATGCGGTGGAAGGTGCGGGCGACGTGCCGGTGATTGCCGATGGCGGCATCAAGTATTCGGGTGATGCCGTGAAGGCGCTCGCGGCGGGGGCGTGCAGCGTGATGATGGGCTCCATGCTCGCGGGTACGGAGGAGAGCCCGGGCGAGGCGTTCCTGCTGGAGGGTCGCCGGTTCAAGATGGTGCGCGGCATGGGGTCGTTATCCGCGATGCAGGACGGTAGTGCGGATCGCTATTTCCAGGAGGGCGAGCTGTCGCCGAAGAAGCTGGTGCCTGAGGGGATCGAGGGGCGCGTGCCGTACAAGGGTCCGGTGGGCGACGTGCTGTTCCAGATGGTGGGCGGCCTTCGCAGCGGCATGGGCTACGTGGGGTGCGGCTCCATCGAGGCGCTGCGGACGGAGACCGCATTCGTGCGGATCACGGCGGCCGGGCTGCGCGAGTCGCATCCGCATGACGTGACGATCACGCGCGAGGCGCCCAACTACAGCTTGTGATTGACGCCCGCGTGGACTTCCTGTACATCACTCTTCGTTCAGGGTGCGTAACAGGGAGAGGTTGCGGCGTTCTGTGGTGACCTGGGGTGCGTTGACACCCGCTTGATTTGTTGACATGATTGTATGCAATAGGTATCGCCGACGTCAGGCCGGCGCCTGATTCGATCGACTTTCATCGAGAACACCAAGGGGGATGCGCGTGGCCGGTTCACTATTCCGAACGAAGTCGATTGACGCTCTGCTGGCGGACAGCCAGGACGCTGGCGAAGGAGGACTGAAGCGGACGCTCGGCTCCTTCGCACTGGTGGCGCTCGGTATTGGCGCCATCATCGGCGCGGGATTGTTCGTGCGTACGGCGGCGGCCATCGCTGAGCGGGCGGGTCCGTCGGTCGTTTACGCCTTTATCCTGGCCGGCGTGGGATGCGCTTTTGCCGGCCTGTGCTACGCGGAGTTCGCGTCGATCATTCCCATCGCGGGCAGTGCCTATACGTATTCGTACGTCACCATGGGCGAGCTGCTCGCCTGGATCATCGGCTGGGACCTCGTGCTCGAGTACGCGGTGGGCGCTGCCACGGTCGCCATCGCCTGGAGCGAGTACTTCAACAAGGTGCTGGAGTACGTCGGGCTGCACGTACCCTATCAATGGTCGCACTCCCCGTTCGAGACCATGCAGGGCACGGGCCTCCATGGCGTCGTGAACATTCCGGCCATTTTCATCCTGTTCCTCATGTCCGCCCTGCTGGTACGCGGCACGCAGGAGTCGGCCTGGGTCAACAACCTGATCGTGATCACGAAGGTTGCCATCGTCATCATGGTGATCGCCATCGGCTGGGGCTTCATCAATCCGGTGAACCACACGCCTTTCATTCCGGCGGCCACGACATACACCACGCACGAAGGCGTGACGCACGCGTACGGCGGCATCATGGGTATCCTCGGTGCGGCGGGTGTCGTCTTCTTCGCCTTCATCGGGTTCGACGCGGTATCCACGGCGGCGCAGGAAGCCAAGAATCCCAGCCGCGACATGCCCATCGGCATCCTCGGCTCCCTGGTGGTCTGCACCATTCTCTACGTGTTGTTCTCCTATGTGCTGAGCGGCGTGGCGACGGTCGAGGATTTCCGCACCGCTGGCAAGGAAGCGTCGGTCACCTTCGCCATCGCGAAGTACATGACGGGGTACGCGTGGCTCGGCAAGCTCGTGACGATCGCGATCCTCGCGGGCTTCTCGTCGGTCATCCTGGTGATGTTGCTCGGCCAGTCGCGCGTGTTCTATTCCATGAGCCGCGATGGGCTGGTGCCGAAGATGTTCTCGGACCTGCACCCGCGCTTCAAGACGCCGTACAAGTCGAACATGTTGTTCTTCTTTTTCACGGCCATCTTCGGCGGCTTCATTCCTGGCGACATCGTGGGCGAGATGACGAGCATCGGCACGCTGTTCGCCTTCATCCTCGTGTGCGCCGGAGTGTGGATCCTTCGCGTCCGGCGTCCCGAACTTCCGCGTGCGTTCCGGGTGCGGGCCGTTCCGGTGGTGGCCACGCTGGGCATCGTGGTGTGTGGCTCGATGATCTACGGACTTGGCAAGTTGAACTGGATCCGGCTGGCGGTCTGGCTGGCGATCGGGCTGGTGTTCTACTTCGGGTACGGTCGCACGCACTCGAGGATCCACGCGACGGGCTCGCAGAAATAGGCGAGCCGGGCTGGAAGTGGAACGGCGCCCCTCGGGGCGCCGTTTCCGCTTTGATGCCATGACGAACGGCGGCGACTATCTTTTGGGGTGCCCATCCACCCAACCGCCGTGCCCGTGACCTTCGACCTGCTCGCCGTACCCACCAACCGCCGTGCGGCGATCGAGGCGATGGCGCACGAACTTGTCGCCGGCCGCAAGGTGGCATTGAGTACCCACCTGAATGCGGATGGCGACGGCTGTGGCTCGGAGAGTGCGCTCGCGCGGATCCTGGCTGCGCGCGGGCTCGAGGTGCGCGTCGTCAACCCGACACCGTGGCCCGACATGTTCGACTTCCTGCTCGGCGACGAATTCGCCAACATGACGTCAAAGGGTGCAAGGGCGCTTCGCGACATCGACTTGCTCATCGTGCTGGACATCAGCGACGTGACGCGGCTGGGCAACCTCACGGATGCCGTGCGTGCGCTGACGGTGCCCAAGCTGGTGATCGACCATCACGTGGCATCGGACGATCCGGCTGGTCCCAACGGCGTGAGCGACACGACGGCCTGCGCGACGGCCGAGCTGGTCTATGACATGGCGCAGGTGCTGGGGTGCGAGATCACGCCGGCCATCGCGCGTGCGCTGTACACGGGCATGCTCACGGATACTGGCGGCTTCCGCTTCAGCAACACGTCGCCTCGTTGTCTTGCGGTTGCGGCGCAGCTGCTGGCGCACGGCGTGGATCCGGAGGAGATGTACACGCGGATTTACGCGTCGGCGCCTGCTGGTCGCGTGCGGTTGATGGCGGACGTGCTGGCCACACTACAGGTGGATGAAGCGCACGGGCTGACGTGGTTGAGCATGCAGGCGGGTGCGCTCGAGAAGTACGCGGTGAAGAGCGAGGATCTCGACGGCATCGTCGAGCACGCGCGGTCGATTGCCGGCACGCGCATGGCGCTGTTCTTTCGCGATCTTGGCCACAACAAGGTGAAGATCTCGTTCCGGTCCATTGGCAAGACGGACGTGAACGTGTTTGCGCGGGAGTTTGGAGGTGGCGGCCACGCGAAGGCGGCTGGCGCGCTCGTGACTGGTGAGTTCGCAGCGGTGCGCGACCAGGTGGTGGAGCGCGCCCGCGCGTACCTCGGCACGGGCGCCTGAGGCTTACCTTACGCGCACCTTCTTCGTGGCGCGGATGTCGTCAGACGACGCCCCTGCTTCGAATGCGATTGTATCCGCTTCTACCACCCACGCGTGCGTCGTGGCATTCCACCACGCGAGTGACGCCGCCGGCACGCTGAAGCTGACCGTACGCTTCTGGCCGGGCCTGAGCGTGATGCGACGGAAACCGCGCAGGTCGCGATTGGGGCGCGTGAGTTTCGAGCCGATGTGCCGAGCGTAGAGCTGAACCACTTCGTCGCCGGTGCGCGTGCCGGTGTTGGTGACGTCCACCGTGACGGTGATGGCGCCCTTTGGCGACAGCGATGCGGTGCTCGTCCGCAGGCCGGAGTACTTGAACGTCGTGTAGCTGAGGCCGTGGCCGAAGGGATAAAGCGGCTTGCCGCGGAAGTAGCGGTAGGTGCGGCCCGCCATGTCGTAGTTGTTGAACGCTGGCAGGTCGGTTGTATCGCGGTAGAACGTGACAGGCAGTCGTCCCGCGGGGTTGTAGTCGCCAAAGAGCACGTCGGCGAGCGCGGTGCCGCCCGCCTGGCCTGGGTACCAGCCTTCGACGATGGCCGGCACATGGTCCTGCGCCCAGTTCACGGCGACAGCGCTGCCGTTGAGGAGCACGAGCACAGTGGGCTTGCCGAGCGCGGTGATGCGTTCGAGCAATCGTTCCTGCGCGGCGGGGAGGTCGATGCGCGTGCGATCGCCGCCACGGAAGCCTTCGATGACCACCGGCATCTCCTCGCCTTCGAGGCGTGGGGTGAGGCCCATCACCATGATCACTGCGTCGGCTTGCCGAGCGGCCGACTCGGCCTCCGCGGTGAGTGTTTCCTGTGGTACCGAGGCGGCGAATTGGAGTGAGGCGTCGCCGTCGGTCTCTTCCGCTTCGATCCGAAGTGCGTAGCTGCGTCCCGCGTCGAGCTGCAGTGGCGCGCTCTGCACGGTGCGCGCGTCGGGGGATTCGCCGTCGTGTGAGGAATCGACGGAGCGGACGATGAGGCTGTCATTCAGGTAGAGCTGAAAATTCATCGTGCCCGTGAGACCCAGTCGATAGGTGCCCGTCTGCACCGGGCGGAATTGACCGGACCAGCGCACGGAGAAGTCGTCGGGGTTCATTCCTGAGCGCGGCGCACCTTCCTGCCAGGCAGCGTTGACGGCGGTGTCGGTTGCCGTCGCGACGGGCGTGCCCTCGAACTTCTGTCCGTTGAAGTACTCGACGCGCAGGCCCGGTCCGCCTTCGGGCGTGGCCAGCACGCGCGGGCCCGCGAGATCAAGAACGGGAAAGTCGTCGGCGAGATCGGAGCCGCGGGCGTACAGCACTTGCGTCTGCGGAGAGACCGCGGCGCGGATGCCGCGCAGCGGTGTGACGAGGTCGGACGGTTCGCCGTTGTAGTTGCCGAGCAGCATGCGCGCCTCGTCGGCGTTGGGGCCTATGACGGCAATGGTACCCAGCGACTTGCTCAGGGGCAGCGTGCCGTTCGTGTTCTTGAGCAGCACCATGGATTCGCGTGCAACCTGGAGCGCGAGCGCGCGGTGGGAGGGCTGGTCGAGTGCAGAGAGCGGGATGTTCGCCCAGCGTACGTGTTCCGGCGCGTCGAACATGCCTAGCCGCATGCGTGCGAGGAACAGCCGCTTGACCGACGTGTCGATCTGCGTCTCGGTGATGAGTCCCTGCCTTACCGCGTCAACGAGGTTGGGGAAGACGCGGCCGCAGTCCAGGTCCGTGCCGGTCCTGACCGCAATCGCCGCCGCTTCGGCCGCCGTCGCGGCCACCTTGTGGCGAAGGTAGATATCGTCGATGGCGCCGCAGTCCGACACGATGTAGCCGGGGAATTTCCATTCGCCGCGCAGGATGTCGCGCTCGAGGATGTCGTTGGCGCACGCCGCCTTGCCACCGATGCGGTTGTAGGCGCACATGAGTGAATACGCACCCCCTTCCTTGATGCCCATCTGGAATTGCGGGAGGTAGCTCTCGCGAAGATCGCGCTCGCTCACCACAGCGTCGAAGCCATGACGCTCGAGTTCGGGGCCGCTGTGCACTGCGAAGTGTTTCACCGTCGCAATCGTCTTGAAATACTTCGGGTCGTCGCCCTGCAAACCCTTGATGAATGGCACCGCGATGCGACCCGTGAGGAACGGATCCTCGCCGTACGTCTCCTGGCCGCGTCCCCAGCGGGGGTCGCGGAAGAGGTTGATGTTGGGCGACCAGACCGTGAGGCCCTGGTAACGCTGGTGGTTGTTCTGGCGGATGTTGTCGTGGTACTTCGCGCGAAACTCGTCGGAGATCACCGTGGCCATGCGGAACACGAGGCTGTCGTTCCACGTGGCAGCGAAGCCGATGGCCTGCGGGAACGCGGTGGCGAGGCCTGCGCGTGCGACGCCGTGGAGTCCCTCGTTCCACCAGTTGTACTCCGGGATCGAGAGGCGATCGATCGCTGGCGCGACGTCCTTCATCTGCGAGACCTTCTCCTCGAGAGTCATGCGGCCGACGAGGTCGTCCACTCGCTTGAGGAAGGGCAGCGATTCATCGAGGTATGCAGCGCGCGCTGTGGGGTTCTGTGCGGGGACAGAGGTCGATGGAAGTACGACCAGGGCAGCGGCGAACGGCACCGCGAATGAGAGGGCGTTGCGTAGACGCTTCATGAGTACTTGCCGCATGGACGAGTGAGAGGGAGTGCGTTCGGGGGGAAATTGGCGCCGCGCGCCGCGGGACCGCAATATGTCAGTGCCGAACGCAGTAGTGCGGCACGGGGGCCGGGTCATTGCGGCGGGCGCCGATGATCCATGGCGGAAGTGAAGCGAGGCGGGCTGCGGCGTTCCGGTCGCGGGGGCCCCGCACGCGGCCTCGGCTCATTCTTGCGGGGTCGCCGGCATTATGCAGCGAGATCTCGCAGCCTAACAACGTGTGACGTCTGCTCGCAAAAGGTACCAAGTGCTTACCGCGCAAGTAGATAGCGGCTATGTCCCCAGATTGTCAATGCGTGATATCTTGCGAGATCTCGCAGCCTTTGCGCGGCCTTGCGGGATAACGTGGCTTGATAATGCGCGTTAGCTAGCCACAGGCCCTCGCGCGGCGCATTCTGCGCGCCGCTTTCTCACCCTTGTTTCGACGCCT
>JACMOE010000478.1 GCA_014378185.1 Gemmatimonadaceae bacterium
AAAAGTAACAGGCGAAGCGTGCGGCCGACTGTCTGAATGGGGCGATCTGAGTATCTTGTCCCCCGTGACCGAACCCCGTGCGCTGTTACCCGACCTGAAGGGCACCACGTCCAAGGACGTCCTCGCGCTGGCGCGCACGCTCAACGTGCGATTCCTGCGGCTGCAGTTCACCGACATCCTCGGTGTGAACAAGAACGTCGAGCTGCCGGCGTCGCAATTCGAGAAGGCCCTTGCCGGCGACATCATGTTCGACGGCTCGAGCATCGAGGGGTTCGTGCGCACGGAAGAGAGCGACATGCTCCTCGCGCCCGATCTTTCCACGTTCCGGATCTTTCCGTGGGGTGACCCCGAGCACCGCGTCGCGCGGCTGATCTGCGACGTGAACCTCGCCGACGGCTCTCCCTTTCCCGGCGACCCGCGCACCGCGCTCAAGCGCGTGATCGCCGATGCGGCCTCGATGGGCTACAGCATGAACGCCGGCATGGAAGCGGAATTCTTCATGTTCAAGCGTGGGCCCAACGGCGAGACCACCACGCAGACGCACGACGTGGGCGCGTACTTCGACCTCGCGCCGGTGGACCTGGGCGAGGAAGCCAGGCGTGCCATCGTGCACGACCTGGAGCTGATGGGGTTCGAGGTGGAGGCTGCGCATCACGAGGTGGCGCACGGCCAGCACGAGATCGACTTCCGGTACGCGGATGCGCTCACAACGGCCGACAACATCGCCACGTTCCGCTTCGTGGTGAAGGTAGTGGCCCAGCGCTTCGGACTCGCGGCGTCGTTCATGCCGAAACCCATCTTTGGGCAGAACGGCAGCGGCATGCACACGCATCAATCGCTGTTCCGTGGCAAGACGAATTCCTTCTGGGACAAGCAGGCGGATTGGGAGCTGAGCAAGACCGCACTGCACTACATCGGCGGCCTGCTCCGCCACGCGCGGGGCTCGTGCGCCATCACCAACCCGCTCGTGAACTCCTACAAGCGGCTGGTGCCGGGATACGAGGCGCCGGTGAACGTCGCGTGGAGCATGCGCAACCGGTCACCCATGCTGCGCATTCCCGAGCGACGTGGGCTCGGCACGCGCGTCGAGCACCGCGTGCCGGATCCTGCGGCCAATCCCTATCTCGCCCTCGCGGTGATGCTCGCGGCAGGCCTCGACGGTATCCGCTCCACCGCCGATTATCGCGAGCCGGTGAACGAGAACATCTGGGAGATGAGCCACCGGGAGAAGCGGCGGCTGCGCATCGATGATCTGCCGAAGGATCTCGCCGAGGCGTGCGACGAGCTGGAGAAGAGCGACGTCGTGCGCGCCGCGCTGGGCGAGCACATCACGCAGCACTTCCTCGCGGCGAAGCGGCAGGAGTGGCAGGACTACATCAGCCAGGTGTCGCAGTGGGAGCTGGACAACTATCTGGCGAAGTACTGACGTGTTGCGGCGGGTGAGGGAGGGCCGGTACCGGGTACCTGGTACCGGGCATCGTTCTGGAAGATCCTTGCTGACACCGTGCCGCATCGCAGCCAAAGACCTTCATAATCGGGCTGCCAGAATCCAAGTCTCGTGTGACCCGTTCGGCGTGAACCGTTCGGCGCTAAAGAACGGGACTGCACCGTCGTTTCCGTTGATGAGCGCCAAACGGTGAACGAACAACGGGACACACGAGACTTGGATTCGCCATCGCCGGGGCAGTAGCTCCGGCGAAAACAGTAGTCTCAGAACGAAAGGCTTTACAGCACCCGACGGAGCAGGTTGGCCCCGCGTTCCGTGGCATGAATCCGGCCCGCCAGTCCGGATCGCCTGGAGATCGCAGGCTATCTGGGGGGCGCCAC
>JACMOE010000479.1 GCA_014378185.1 Gemmatimonadaceae bacterium
CAGCATGGCGAGCGCCACGCGCGCGCGTTCCCCGCCGGACAGGGTGACTGCCTTGCGTTGCACCTCATCGCCGGAGAACCCGAAGCGACCCAGGTGGCCCTGGATCATTCGGCGCTCCCACTGTGGACGCATCTCCTCGATGGCTTGGTACAACGTCTTGTCCAGCGGTACCTGGCCAAGGTTCTGGTCGTAGTACGCGACACGAATGGAATTGCCTACCTTCAGTTCGCCCGCTTCAGGCTCGCGCTCACCCACCAATGTCTTCAACAACGTCGACTTGCCGGACCCATTGGGGCCTAAAATGCCAAGGCGGTCGCCTCGCATGATTCGACCGCTGAACCGGTCAATCAGCGTGCGCTCCGGTACCCCGATCGTCACGGCATCCGCCACCGCCACCTGATCGCCGCCGCGCTCGGCAATATCGAGGCGTAGCGCCATCACCCCATCTTCGCCCACTGGAGAGCTCAGGCGTGGAAGCCGGCCAAGCAGCTTGCGTCGACCCTTTGCCTGCTTGGTGTTCTGGCCGGCAAGATTTCGCGCGATGTAATCCACCTGGGCCGCAATCACCTTCTGCTGCTTGTCGAAGGCGCGTTGCTGCGACAACCGGCGTTCCTCTCGCTGCGCGATGAAGGCCTCGTAGCCACCGGTATACGGAATGGCCGTGCCGCCCTCGAAGTGCAACACGTGATCCACCACGGCAGCAAGAAATGCCCGGTCGTGGCTCACGAGCACCACCGTGCGGTCCGTCTCGCGCAGGTACTGCTCCAGCCAGCTCGTCGTTTCCAGGTCCAGATGGTTCGTTGGCTCGTCGAGCAGCAGGATGTCGGACGGCGCCACGAGCTGGCGTGCCAGGCCAACCCGCCCGCGCTCGCCGCCACTCAATTGCGTCAGGCTCTGGGTGCGCGCGGCTGCCGCGTCGAAACCAAGCCCCTGAAGCACGGCGTCCACTCGTGGGGCAATCGTGTACCCACCTTCGCGCTCGAAGCGCTCGAGGTCGTGGCCATAGCGTGACATTGCGGCGTCATCGCTCACCTCCGCCAGCGCGTGCGCCTGTTCGGCCAGCGACTGTTCCAGCGCGAGCAGGTCGGCAAATGGGCCTGCAGCCGCCTCCCACACCGTCGAGGCTGATCCGAAATCGCGATGCTGGCCCAGGAGTGAGAGCGTGAGCCCGGTTTGCCGTGCGACCGTTCCCTTCGTGGGGGCGAGATCTCCCGTGATCAGGCGGAACAGGGTCGTCTTTCCTGTTCCGTTGCGCCCCACGACACCCCACCGTTCACCGGCAGCAATGGTCACGGTAACGTCCGTGAACAGCGTCGTCGCACCAAACTCCACACCCGCGCTCCCGATTGCGACTTGCGTCATGGCGAGGCCGTTCGCGGAATGGACCCCTGCTTCATGCTGCCAACCAGCTTTTCCACGTCGTCTCCGCTGCGCCAATCGTCAGCGCATTACCGTGCCGTACGAGCGGCATCTTCAAGATGAGAGGTTCGTCCATCAGAATCTGGAGCCAGCGCTCATCACCGTATCGTGCGGTCCGCAGGCCAAGGTCGTCGAACCGCTTCGACGTGACGTCCACCAGCGCCGAGACTCCAAATTTCTGGGCAAAGCGGGTGAGTTCGCCACGTGACGCGGCCCGCTCCTGCAAATCCACGAAGTGCGTCTTCACGCGACGCTCGGCAAAGAACCGAAGGGCTTTTCGGGTTTCTGCATTCTTCTTGACCCCGAAAATCTGGACGTCCATGCGTGCAGTGTTGATATAATGAGGCGGCGTGGACTGTCCGCGCCTTGCCCGTCCGCTCTATCCGCCCTCGTGACCCACTCCAGCGAACTTACCTATACCCCCGCGTGGTGGGTACCGGGCGCTCATCTGCAAACCATCTGGGGCGGGCTGTTTCGACGCATCCCGTCGGTTCCGCTGCGCACGGAACGGTGGACTACCCCGGACGACGACGCGATAGAAATCCATCGACTGGATGCCCCCGCTGGCACAGGCGCCGTTCCACCACGCCTCGTTCTACTCCACGGCCTGGAGGGGTCGATTCGTTCCAACTACCTGCAGGGAACCCTGGCACTGGCGCGCGCCCACGGATGGGCTGCGGATGTGATCATTTTTCGAGGGTGCGGCGGTGTGATGAATCGGCAGCGCCGCCTTTATCACTCGGGCGAGACCTCGGATCTGGAATTTGTTGTTGACCGGCTCGTTGGCGAGAACCACGATCAGCCACTGGTGCTCGCCGGCTTCTCGCTCGGAGGGAATGTGCTGCTCAAGTGGCTGGGCGAACGTGGGGCCCTGCTCCCTGTCCAGGTGCGCGCAGCAGCGGTGGTTTCGGTGCCGTATGATCTGGAGCGCGGCGCGCGACATCTGGAGCGCGGGTTGTCTCGTGTCTACGGCAAGTTCTTTCTTCGCACGCTCAAGAAGAAGGCGCGCGCCAAGCTTGAATGTTTTCCGGGTGCCTTCGACGCGGGCGCACTGGAACGAGCTCGCACCCTGTATGATTTTGATGATGCGGTGACTGCGCCACTCCATGGTTTCGCTCACGCTCACGATTACTACCACCAATCGAGCTCTCTGCAGTATCTGGCAGCTGTTCGCGTTCCGACGCTGTTGCTCAGTGCGCGCAACGATCCATTCCTGCCGGACGCGGTACTCCGTCGAGTCGTGCTCGAGGCCAGGAACAACGCACTACTCGAGCCCGAGATATGGTCGCGAGGCGGCCACGTCGGGTTTGTCAGCGGACGGACTCCGTTCAATCCGCATTACTATGCCGAGGAGCGAGTCGTGGAATTCTTCGGTGCTGTACTCGCGAGGTGAGGTCGCCTCTGCAACATTTTCTCTTGCCAGAATCCATCCGTGCAGTACGTGTTTCTCACGTCTTTCATCGGCGGTGTGCTGCTTGCGGTTCGGCTCATGTTCTATGGCGCCGAGCGCCGCCTGCGTCCATCGGCGGACACTTTGCCCTTGCGTCGGTGGGAGCCTGCAACGATCAGCTTCCTCGTCGTGTTCGGTGTCACGGGCTATCTGCTCACTCACAGCGGGCGGCTGTCCGCGAGTGAGGGGGTCGTCACAGGCGTCGTCATCGGTGCCATTTGTGCGCTGGTCATCACAAGGCTCGCCATAGCGGCCGCCCGTTTTCAACCGGAGCATGACCCCGAAGACCCTCGTTTCCTCCTGCAGGGCAGGGTTGGAGTGGTTACGGTACCCATCCCGGCGGGCGGGGAAGGAGTGATTTCCTATCAGGATGTGGCCGCTTTCCCCAGCATCCGCGCGCGGGAGATCGAGGGAGGTGCTATCGCCGCCGGGATAGAGATCTGTATTGATCATCTCGACGATGGCATTGCGTACGTCGAGCTCTGGGCACGCGTCGAAGAACGATTGTAGCGGCCCGGTGGCCTCCGCGTGACTCGGACGCGCACGGGAGAGTCTGCCCCCAGCCCCGAACGGAGTGCGGATATGTCCGAGTTGATGGTTTTTTCGCTTGTGTTCGGCGGCTTCTTCGTCCTGCGGGGCGTCGCAGCAACACTGTTCTTCTATTTTATCCTTCCTGACGACGACCGCTGTCCCAATTGCGATGCGGTGACCCTGCGCATCGAGGCTCGCCGTTGCAACGTTCTCCTCCCCGGCCTGCGATCCAGCTGGTGTTACGAGTGCAATTGGCACGGCTTCCTGCGATGCGGTGTCCTGACGCCCACCGAACCCACCAAAGCGTTGACGACCGCACCCTGACAGCGCTAGGCTAGCGCCGGCCCTGTCGCTCGGGCCATGACCATCAGCCACTCGGGCCAACTTCCGCTCAGTTCGAAGAAATCTTCGTAGTAGGTGAGTCCGCTCGACTCCAGTTCGTCCACGAGCGTGCCAAGGGCGTCTACGTCGTAAAGGGGGCCGAGCGCGACGAGATCGCCCTCGACCCGAAACTCCGCGTCGGTAAGCCCAAGACGAGCATCGAGCGCGGCACGTGTCAGGCCTGCCCGTTCGTAGGCCTCACGGCGAAAGAACAGCGTTGGGACACCCTGCGCGACCGGTAATGACATTTGGTTCTCCTTCTGGCAGGCGCGGTCAGCGCGCGCCGGTGGCTCGTCGTGGATGAATCGCGTGTGAGAAGTTACCGACCGCGCTACCTTCCGGTATGTCGCTTTCCACACCGTTCGAGGCGGAGTTCGACGTCCTCGTCATCGGCGCCGGGCATGCGGGAACCGAGGCGGCCGTCGCCGCCGCTCGTCGAGGAGCGCGGACGGCACTCGTGACGAGTGCGCTCGAAACCATCGGCCAGATGTCGTGCAACCCCGCCATCGGCGGCGTGGCGAAGAGTACCGTTGTCCGCGAAGTGGACGCGCTCGGCGGCATCATGGCGCGGGCGACAGACATGGCCACACTCCAGTTCCGTATGCTCAACCGGGGCAAGGGGCCGGCGGTTTGGGCGCCTCGGGCCCAGTGTGATCGCGGCCTCTACAGGCGAGCCGTCCGTTCGCTGCTCGAGGCGCATGCGCTCGTGGAGACAATACAGGGGACGGTAACGCGCCTGCTCCTCGACGGCGACCGGGTTGCTGGCGTCGAGACGCTCGAGGGGCGTCGCTTCCGCGCCCGGACGATCGTGGTAACGACAGGCACATTCCTGCGTGGTCGCATCCATATCGGTACCACGACCGCCATGGCGGGTGGGCGCGCTGGGGAAACGTCAACGACGCACCTGGCGGAGCAGCTCGAGCAGGCGGGGCTCGAAGTCGCGCGCTTCAAGACGGGCACGCCACCGCGCATCGATGGTCGTTCGGTGGACGCGGAATGCCTCGACCGACAGGAGAGTGAAATCGAACAGTTCGACTACACGTGGTCGCACTTCTGGCCCGAAGGTCGACGCGACGCGTCTGGGGTGACTCGCCATCCCGCACAGCTCCCCTGCCTCATCACCTTCCTGGGCGCGGCCGGCATGTCGATCATCCAGCGACACATCGGTGAGTCGGCGATGTACGGTGGTGCGATTGCCTCGCGCGGACCGCGCTACTGTCCGTCCGTGGAAGACAAGATCGTGAAGTTTCCGGACGCAGAACGCCACC
The DNA here is from genome assembly GCA_014378185.1 of Gemmatimonadaceae bacterium. GTDB lineage: Bacteria > Gemmatimonadota > Gemmatimonadetes > Gemmatimonadales > Gemmatimonadaceae > AG11. The sequence continues at coordinate 5,050 of JACMOE010000479.1, forward strand.
AGCTCTTTCTCGAGCCCGAGGGACACGACACGCACGAGCTGTACGTCAACGGGCTGTCGACCTCTCTGCCTGCGCCCGTGCAGCTCGATATCCTGCGCTCCGTTCCGGGTCTCGAACGAGTGCGGATGACACGCGCTGGCTACGCCATCGAGTACGATTATTATCCTCCTACCCAGCTCGATTCGACACTCCAGGTGCGCGCGCTGCCCGGATTGTTCTTTGCGGGGCAGATCAACGGTACCACGGGCTATGAGGAAGCGGCCGGACAGGGATTGGTTGCCGGGGCAAACGCGGCGGCTTCAGCGCTCGGCGCAGCGCCGCTCATGCTCGGTCGCGAATCGTCGTACATCGGCGTCCTCATCGATGATCTCGTGACACGCGGTGTCGATGAGCCCTATCGACTGTTCACATCGCGCTCGGAATTTCGCCTCACGGTGCGGCAGGACAACGCTCTGCGCCGGTTGGCGGGAATCGCGACGTCCTTTGCACTGTACACAGCGGAGGAGCAGTCCATCGTCGCGCGACGCCTCGCCGCGGAGGATGAAGCGCGTTCGCTCGCCGATGCAACGTCCATGCGCCCCGAGGATGCCCTGCCGGTACTGGTGGCCGCCGGAAGCGCGCCGCTTGTCCACGCCGTCCGGATCTCCGAAGTTGCTCGCCGCCAGCATGTCGCTCTCCGTGGCCTCTTTCGCGCCATGGGCGTGGGCGCCGAGCTCCCTGCGGATGCTGTGATCAGTACGGAGCTCGAGCTGAAGTACGCTGGCTATTTCGACCGGGAGCGCACACAGGCCGCCAAGCTGCGTCGCATGGGTGACTTTCCCCTCGATGCCGGAATCCTGTACGCGGAGATGGCGTCCCTTTCCTTCGAGGCTCGCCAGAAGCTCGCCATCCGTCAGCCGCTGACCCTCGCTCAGGCGGCGGGCACGCCGGGGGTCAGTCCCACCGATCTTCAGAATCTCGTGATCGAGATCGAGAAGCGGCGACGAGGCACAACGGCACGCCGTGGGCGAGTCCGTCGCCGAAAAGCGTAGCCGATGAGCGGGCGTTCTTCGAACGGTGAAGTTGCGGACGCCGGGCCTGTGCATGAATCGCGGCGCCCTACGTCTCCATGTAGCGGCCCAGGCGCCGTTGGACGGCACACCACCTACGGTGGTGCAATTAACCGCAATTCGTTACTAATTTGATGCGCTCACTTTCACCAGGACACTATTCAATGAGCAGGTCAATCACACGTCACTTCTCGGCCCTCGTTGCCTGTGCTCTCCTCCCGATCATGCCCGCGGCAGCGCAGGTCCCTTTTCCGACCGTAGTTCCCATGCTGTCAACATCGGGGCAGGGAGAGGCAAAGGTCACCCCAGACCGCGCATCCGTGATGGTCAACATTCAGAGCAGGGCTCTGACGGCGACCGCTGCGGCCTCCGAAAATGCGTCCCGCACGCGGGCAGTTCTGGACGCAATCGGCAGGCTCGGTTTATCAAAGGATCAGATGACCACCGAAGGGTATACCGTTTATCCTGAAATGCAGTATGACAAGAGCGGCGGCTCGCCCAAGGTGTCGGGGTATGTCGTCACGAACACCGTGCGCGCTGAGACCAAGCGCCCGGAGCAGGCCGGGGCCATCGTTGATGCCGCGCTGGGAGCTGGCGCAAACCTCATCAATAGCCTGAGCTTTTATGCGTCGTCCATCGACGACGCGCGTCGTCAGGCGATTGGAGCGGCAGTCGCCAGCGCTCGTGCGGATGCGGAAGCGATGGCGCTTGCGGCCGGGGGGACACTTGGTGCGCTACTCGAATTGTCGACGAGTGGACCAACGGTGCCTCCGCGCCCCATGTTCGATGTCTCCATTCGAGCAAAGTCGGCGATGCAGTCGGAGCCGACCCCTGTGAACCCCGGCCAGCAGACAGTCACGGTATTCGTGCAGGCAAAGTGGCGCTTCGCGCCTTCTGTCGGCGGCGGGTGGCCCCCCAAACCATATGGCGAGCTCATCAGATGTGCCACGTGGCACACATCCCCGAGTTTACAGGGGTGCCACGTGGCACTTCGGCTTGGCACAGATAGAATGCTGGCGGCGTGAATTGCAGTTAGCTTGTTGAACCGCTCATGGTTGGAGCGCCACCCTACTGTCGAGTCCCGTGGCCCGCGTCATTGCTATCGCAAACCAGAAGGGTGGTGTCGGAAAAACAACCACGGCGGTGAACCTCGCTGCAAGCCTCGCCTTGGCGGAGAAGCGAACACTGCTGATTGATGGAGATCCACAGGGCAATGCAACCAGCGGCATTGGCGTGGAGCGGGGCAGCTTTGACACGACGACATATCATGTCCTCCTGCGCGAGGCCACAATTTCAGACGCCCGCAGGGTCGGGGTTCAGTTCCCCCGGCTCGATGTCCTGCCCGCAACGCCAGATCTTGCCGGGGCAGAGGTCGAACTCGTCAATGTCCCAGGTCGCGAGAGCAGGATGCGCGAAGCCATCGCGCTCGTGCGCGACGACTACGACTTCATCCTCATCGACTGCCCGCCGTCGCTTGGCCTCATCACGCTCAACATGCTCGCAGCGGCCAATACGCTGCTCATCCCGCTGCAGTGCGAATACTACGCGCTCGAGGGGTTGAGTCAGCTCCTCAACACCGTGCACTTGATCCAGCACGGCGTCAATCCGTCCCTCAGCATTTCCGGCGTGCTCCTCACCATGTACGACGCGCGCCTCAACCTGTCCCGCCAGGTTGCCGCAGACGCGCGTGAGTATTTTGGCACGCAGGTCTTCACCACAGTCGTCCCCAGAAACGTGCGCTTGGCCGAGGCTCCGAGCTTTGGCAAGCCCATCGTGCTCTATGATGTGCTGAGCATTGGCGCTCAAGCCTACATGGCTGTGGCCAACGAGCTGATCGCGCGCGAGACACAAACGATGGCGCCGCCAACGGTGAACGCCGACCACGCGCCGGCCCGCGAGACCTCGGCATGAGCGCCGATGCACCGCGTCGCCTGGGCCGTGGACTCGAGGCATTGCTCTCGGCACAAAAGCCAAGAAATACGGGTTCGGATGGATCCGGTGAAGCAGCTGCAGGACCTACTGACCTGCAGACGATTCGCATCTCGGACATTGCACCAAATCACTTCCAGCCGCGGCGCACCTTTACGGAACCGGAACTGGCCGAACTGGCGGCGTCCATCAAGGCCAGTGGTTTGCTGCAGCCCATCACGGTTCGAGCACGGGCAGGCGGCGGATGGGAGCTTGTCGCTGGCGAACGAAGGCTGCGCGCCGCAGGTCGTCTTGGGTGGACCGAAATAGCGGCCATCGTTCGAGAGTTCGATGACCGGGCCATGCTGACCCTGGCTCTCGTTGAAAATCTCCAGCGGGCAGATCTCAATGCCGTGGAAGAGGCGGAAGGCTATCACCGGCTGATCGGAGAGTTCGGGCTGACACAGAATCAGGTGGCAGACGCCGTCGGCAAGGATCGGACGACCATCACAAATCTGCTGCGGGTGCTGACCCTTCCGCCTTCCGTACGACAGATGGTCGAGCAGGGCCACCTTACGACCCGGCATGCCCGGGCGCTGCTCGCGATAAAGGATGAAAAGAAGCAGCAGGCGCTGGCAAACGAGATCGTCGCGCGACAGCTCTCCGTGCGTCAGGTGGAGGTCCGTGCGCGCGAAATCGCTGGGCACTCGGATACCCTACGATCCACTGGCAGTCGGACCAATCCCACATCCAATTCGCACAGCAGTGACCCCGCGATTCGCCGCATCGAGGAACAGCTCAGGCGACGATTGCAAACCGACGTTGCCGTTCAAGCGCTCGGGAACGAACAAGGAGTCCTACGCATATCGTTCTTCAGCCACGACGACCTCGAGCGGGTGCTGGATATCGTGCTTGGCGACACTCGTTCCGATTTCAACGACGCGTAGGAATACTTTTGTTTACGCTGGCGTCGGGTTTTCCCACACGCACCTAACGTCATGCCTGACAACAACTTCGAGAACATCTGATGCGTGTTGAGCGCGTGTTCTCCACGCTTGTCCACATTCTGGCGATTGTGAGCCTCGGTGCGTGCACCTCAAAGGACGCCAGTCGCTCTCGAGGCCGAGCCGCTTCAGCGGTCCCGCCATTCCGTGTCGCGTTACTCACCCCCGGCCCAATCAGCGACCAGTCCTGGAACGGCGGGGCGTACCAGGGCCTGCTCCAGATCCGCGACAGCATCGGAGCTACCGTCAGCCACATCCAGACCAGGACGCCGGCGGAATTCGAAGAGCAGTTCCGCCAATACGGGTCACAGGGTTACGATCTCGTTTTCGGTCACGGTTTCGAATTTCAGGACGCCGCGAAGCGCGTTGGTCCTGATTACCCCAACACTGTCTACGTCACGACCTCCGGCTCCTCAAGCGGCGGCAACGTGGCAGGCATGCAATTCGGATTCGGGGATGCCTCATACCTCGCCGGCATGATTGCCGCCAACATGTCTCGATCGAAAGTTCTGGGCGTCATTGGGGGAACAGAGTTACCGCCCGTGAAGGAGAGCTTTGCTGCGTTTACAGCGGGTGTCAAAGCGGTAGCTCCGGGTGGGCGTGTGCTGGTTTCATATATCGGGAACTGGGACGATGTGAGCGCCGGAAAGGAACAGGCCCTTGCTCAAATCGGTCAAGGCGCGGACGTCATTTTCCAGAATGCGGATGCGGCGGGGCTCGGAGTGTTCCAGGCCGCGCGCGAAACCAGGAAAGCCCTCGTTGTCGGTTCGAATTCCAACCAGAACGCGGTTGCACCCGAGGTCACCATCGGGAGCGTGGTAATCGATCTCCCCCGCGCGTTCCTGGCGATCGCGCGCGAAGTACGTGCCGGACACTTCAAGGCCCGTGTCATCACGCTCGGTCTTGTGGATGACGTCGTCTCGCTCGTTCTCAATCCGGCGTTACCGTCCGCCATCCCGGCAGCAGCGCTGCACGCCGTGGACTCGGTGCGCGCTGACATGAGGGCGGGGCGGTTCACAGCTCGGACCGTGGCTCGTTAGCCGTGGCGTCTATCCCCTTGGCAGAGGTCGCGGCGCATCTCGACGCGCTGCTGCGCACATCGGACGTTCCCGACTACCCCGGGGCGCATAATGGCGTTCAGGTCGAGAACACGAATCCAGTAACCCGGGTGGCCGTTGCAGTAGATGCGTCGTTGCACACCATCGAGGCGGCGATCAAGCAGAAGGCAAACCTCCTGGTCGTTCATCACGGGTTGTTCTGGTCCGGCATGCAGCCCCTGCGCGGGCGCGCCTACGATCGCATCCGCCTGCTCATCACGCACGATATCGCCGTCTACAGCTCACACCTGCCGCTCGACCTTCATCCAACGCTCGGGAACAATGTGCTGTTGGCACAAGCGCTACACCTGCAACCCTCGGGTGGATTTGCGCAGTTCCAATCCGTTGCAGTCGGTGTGATGGGCATTGCCGACGTGGACATGGAGGAGCTCGCGGTGCGCGCCGATGTGATTGCCCGATCCGAAGGAGGACATCTGGTTTGCGTCGGCCTCACGCCTGGTCGCCGTACGCGGCGGTGGGCGCTCTGTACCGGGGCAGGCGCATCGAGCGATACGCTGCGTGAGGCCGCTGCCGCCGGAGTCGATACGCTGATTGTAGGCGAAGGCCCCCATCATACTGGAGTGGAAGCGGCGGAACTCGGAATCGCCGTGCTCTACGTGGGCCACTACGCCACGGAGACCTTCGGCGTCCGCGCGCTCGGCGCCGAGCTTGCGCGCCGGTTCGAGTTGCCTTGGACATTCCTGACCGCTCCCACTGGTTTGTAGCTGGTGACAGCCGCGCACGATGCACCGCCCGCGCTCGCGCTGAGCCACATCACGAAACGATACAAACGCGTGGTGGCTCTCGATGACGCCGGCATTGTGGTGCGCGCTGGAACCATCCACGCGCTGGTCGGGGAGAATGGCGCGGGCAAGACGACGCTCATGCACATCGCGTCTGGCTTGGTCCGGCCCGATGCAGGACAGGTGTGTGTCGCCGGCCGGGAGGTCAGGCTGCTGTCGCCGCTGGATGCGCTCGCTGCAGGGATCGGAATGGTGCACCAGCATTTCACGCTCGTTCCCGCCATGACGGTAGCGGAGAACCTTGCCTTGGGCGGCAGCGGGCTGCTACATGCACGAGCAATGACGGAGCAGGTGCACGACGTGGCCAGGCGCACGGGGTTTCAGCTCGATCCACACGCTCGCGTGGAGTCGCTCCCCGTGAGCGCCCAGCAACGCGTGGAGATTGCCAAGGCCCTCGTTCGTGACGCGAACGTTCTCGTTCTCGATGAACCGACCGCTGTGCTCGCGCCATCCGAAATCGAAGACCTGTTGCGCTGGCTTCGCGCCTACGCCGACCGCGGACGTGCGGTGGTGCTCATCACCCACAAGTTGCGCGAGGCGCTCGCCGTGGCCAATGATGTGACGGTGCTCCGTCGTGGTCGCATCACGTTCACGGGCGCCGCAGCGCATACGTCCGCAGAGCGACTGACGGAGGCAATGCTCGGCGTCGCCGAGACCGGAATGCCTGTACGAACGCCCACGGAGAATTTCGGAACGCGGGTCGTGTTCGACGCGCAAGACATCAGTGTGGCAGACCGCGCCGGCACGGTGCGCATTCGGCAGGCGACGTTCCAGGTGCGCGCCGGCGAGATCGTCGGGATTGCCGCCGTTGAAGGATCCGGCCAGCAGGAGTTGCTCCGCGCGCTGGCGGGTCGGTATCTCCTGCATGGCGGTGTCTTGAAGCGACCAGCGGACATTGGATTCGTGCCGGAGGATCGCGGACGCGATGCGATGATGCCGGATCGCTCACTTGCGGAGACCGTTGCGCTCCGCGGCGCCGGACGACGACGTGGATTGATTTCGTGGCCAGCGCTTCATGCCCGCACCGCGGAACTCATGCGCGCCTACGACGTTCGCGCCCAGGATCCGCACACACCGGTTCGGGCGTTATCCGGGGGAAACCAGCAAAAACTCGTGCTTGCCCGCGAACTCGAGGCTACATGGGATCAACCTGCCCCGTCCGCCCTCGTGATAGGGAACCCCACGCGCGGCCTTGACGTGCGTGCGACCACGGCGGTGCACCAGCGGTTGCGCGATGCCTGCACAAGGGGAGCCGCAGTCGTCGTCTACTCGAGCGATCTCGACGAAGTGCTCTCGCTTGCCACGCGAGTGCTCGTGGTGTTCGATGGCCGCGTTCGTGACGTACCTCTTGAGCGCGCGGTCATTGGCCGCGCCATGCTCGGCCTGCACCGTTGAACCAGGTGACCCCGCACAAACCGGCTCTCCTCTTCCTCGCTGGCATGACGGTGCTTGTGGCCGTGATGCTGACGATGCTGTCCGCTGGTGGATTCGCTCCACTCGGTGTTCTCGGCGCGCTCTGGAGCGGTTCGTTTGGCTCGTGGTACTCGATCACTTCGGCCACCCTGGTCCGCAGCATTCCGCTGATGCTCACGGGTGGTGCGGTCGCCGTCGCCTTTCGAGCCGGTGTGTTCAATATCGGCGCCGAGGGACAATTGCTCGCTGGTGCGGCTGCCGCCACCGCAGTGGCGCTCGCACTTCCACATGGTGGCATGGCGACAACTGTGCTCGCGCTACTTGCTGGGGCTGCAGCCGGTAGCGCGTGGGCAGGAGTCGCTGCGCTGTTGCGCGCCCGGTTCGGCGTGCTCGAAGTCATCAGCACGATCATGCTCAACTTCGTGGCCCTGCATGTGGTGTCCTTTCTCGTACGCGGCCCTTTGCAGGAGCCAACTCATACCTATCCGCAAACGGCGTCGATCGTGGATGCGGTACATCTCCCGCGGTTGCCCGGGGCGGGGCGGCTGCACGCTGGAATCGCCCTGGCCCTTCTCGTGCTCGCCTTTGGCGGCTGGGGCCTTCGCCGGACTGCCTCTGGTTTCCGCCTGCTTGTCGCAGGGGAGAGTCGCGCCGCTGCGGCAAGCGCTGGAATGATGAACGTCGAGCGAACCATTTGGGGCGCTTTCCTGTGCAG
>JACMOE010000480.1 GCA_014378185.1 Gemmatimonadaceae bacterium
ACCTCCTGCTCAGCCAGGAGACGGGGCTTCCCATCCATGTCGACGAGGACCCGCTTACCTGTGTCGTACGCGGCACGGGCCGGATCCTGGATGACGAGGAGAAGTACTGGTCCGTGCTGAGCACCTGAGGCGCGTGTGGCGCGAACGTCTCGGTTCACTGCCCGTGTCGACATCGTGGTTTTCATCGCGTGCGTCCTGCTGTCGCTCGTCGCGATGGTGCTGCCTGCCAACCTTCGTGAGCCCGTCGCGGGCGCGCTGCGTCGCTCGCTCGTAGCGCCCCTGATTCGGCTGCAGCAGGGTGCCGAGCGGTGGCGCGCGGCGTATCTCGCCTCGGATCGGATCGAGCTTCGACGTGACACGCTTGCACTGGCCGCCGCGCGGGTCCCAACACTGGACGCGGAGAATGAGCGGTTGCGCAAGCTGCTCGGGCTGGGGTCGAAGATGCAGTGGGGCTTCATTCCCGCCGAGGCGCTCCAGGGGCGCGGGCGTGCCGAGGACTTCACGGTTACACTGAGTGCCGGCTCGCGCGCCGGCGTCAGCGAGAAGAGTCTTGTGGTGGCGCCGGAGGGTGTGGTGGGCGTGGTGCAGACCGTGGATCCCACGATCAGCCTGGCCATCCTCTTTGCACATCCGGATTTCCGGGTGAGCGCGATGTCGGCGGATGGCAGCGCGTTCGGCATCGTGCAGCCGCATGTGACCACGTCGAGCACCACCCAGGAGCCGGCATTCCTGCGATCGGAGCGGTACCTGCTGGAGATGCGCGGGGTGCCGTTCCGTGCCACCCTCAAGCCTGGCGCCATCGTCTTCAGTTCCGGCCTGGGCGGCGTGTATCCCAAGGGCATTCCCGTGGGCATCGTGCTCGCCGAGATCAAGACGGCCGAAGCGTGGGCGCGCACGTATCTGCTGCGTCCCGCCGTGAACCCGGCCGAACTCACCTCGGTGATGATTCTCACGCCCAAACGTGCGGCGGCGGGGCTCGTGAATATCTGGTCCGACGTGGGTGCCATCGACTCGGCGACAAAGAGCATCGTGGCGGCTGGCGACTCGCTGGCGCGGCAGTCCGCGACGGCCGAAGCGGCGGCGCGTCGCGCGGCGATCGACAGCGCGGCCCGTATCTATGCGGATTCCGCTCGACGCGACAGCCTCACGCGCGGCGACAGTGTGCAGCGCGGTGGCGCGGCACCGGTGACGGATTCGGTGGCCCGGGCCCGTGTGCGCCGTGACAGCGTTGCTGCGGCCCGCATTCGTCGCCAGCGCCGTGACAGCCTCGCCGCCGCGCGCGGGGATTCCACGCGCCGCGATACCACGGCGGGAGTCCGGCCATGAACTGGGGCGCAACGGTGCGCACGATTCTCCTGTGCGCCATCCTGATCCTGCTGCACTACACGCTGCGTCCGCTGCTTGCGTGGCGCGCGTCGCCCGACTTCCTGATCATCGCGCTGCTGCTGGTGTCGGTCCGTGTGCGGCCGGGCTTCGCCGCGGTGTTCGGGCTCATCATCGGCCTGGCCTCCGACTCGCTGGCGCTCAGTTCCTTCGGTGCCGGGGCGCTCGCCATGACGCTCATCGGCTTCGGGTGGTCGAGGCTCAAGGCGGTGTTCTTCGCTGACCACGTGCTGCTGAACGGCTTCTTCCTCTTTCTCGGCAAGTGGGCGTACGAGGTGGTGATGCACATTGCGGAGCGCCGGATGCATGGCGCAGAATTGCTCATGCAGATTCTCGTGTGGTCGTCGCTGTCCGCGGCCGTGACCGCGGTTGCCGGCGTGCTCGCCCTGATGGCGCTCCGCCCGGTCCTCGAGACGCGCGGCACGTGAGCTTTCATCCCAACGACATCGTGCGGCGTGGTCGCGCCGCGAGCGTGATCGTGACGGGTGTCCTGCTGTTCCTGATGGGCGGCTTCTTCCGCAATCAGGTGCTCAACCACGCCTCGTATGAGCTCCAGTCGAAAAGCAACCGGCTCCGGGAGCTTCCCCTGCCTGCGCCGCGCGGCGTGATCTTCGATCGCCGCAACAAGGTGATCGCCGACAACGTGATCGGATATTCGGTCTCGGTGCTGGCCATGAAGGAGGATACGCTGCGCGCCGTGCTGCAGCGCCTCACCGGCACCATCAGCATCACCCCCGCCCAGATCGAGCAGTCGCTCCGTCGATTCCGTCGCGCGCCCGCACGGCCCACGGTGATCATTCCCGATGCGTCGTTCGACGTGGTGAGCGTGCTCGAGGAGCATCGGGCGCAGTTTCCCGGACTCATCATCCAGAGCGCGCCGCGACGGTTCTATCCGGACGGTCCGGCTGTGGCGTCGTTCGTGGGCTACGTGGGCGAGGTGAGCGAGACCGAACTCGCCCAGACCACGTTCGCCGACTACAAGGCGGGGCAGCAAGTGGGCAAGCAGGGGCTCGAGAAGCAGTACGAGTCGCTACTCCGCGGCAAGGAAGGAAGCCAGTTCGTGGAAGTCGACGCGCGCGGCCGCATCGTGCGGAACTCCGGCGCGCAGCAGGACCAGATTCCCGAAGCCGGTCCCGATCTTCACACCAACATCGACCTCGATCTCCAGAAGTTTGTCGCCGGCATCTTCGGGGACTCCCTGCAGGGTGGCGCCGTGGCGCTGGATCCGCAGACCGGCGGCGTGCTCGCGCTGTACAGCGCGCCCAGCTACGACGGCAACCGATTCATCGGCGGCGTGTCTGCGCAGTATTACGATTCCCTTCGCACCGACGAGCGCCGCCCGCTGTACAACAAGGCGCTCCAGGGTACATATCCGCCCGGCTCCACGTGGAAGCTGGCTACCACCGCGATCGGTCTCGAGACCGGTACCGTGAAGATGACCGACAAGATGCCCATTCCGTGCACGGGCGGCATGCAGTTCGGTTCGCGTTATTTCCGGTGCTGGAAGCCGGAGGGCCATGGCTTCCTCGACCTCAAGGGCGCCATCGCCAAGTCCTGCGACGTCTACTTCTACCAGCTTGGCCTGCGGCTCGGTATCGCGCGACTCGTGGCGGGCGGCGTGTCCATCGGCTTCGACAAGAAGGCAGGCATCGACCTGCCGGAAGAGCTGAGGCCCCGGTTCCCGAAGACGACCGAGTACTTCGACAACAAGTACGGCAAGGGCCGCTGGAACAACTCGCTCGTGCTGAGCATGGCCATCGGCCAGGGAGACAACTCCCAGACCATCCTCAACATGGCAAAGTTCTACACGGCGCTGGGAACTGACGGCAAGGCGGCGAAGCCACAGATCAAGACGGGAGCGCCCGAACGCGTACAGGTCGTGCAACTGACCGACGACCAGATGGAGCAGATGCGCCAGGCCCTCGTGGGCGTGGTCACCAGCGGCACGGCGGCCGCCTCGGCCATCAAGGGCGTGCAGCTGGCGGGCAAGACTGGTACTGCGCAGAGCGGCAAGTACGTCAACGGCAAGGAGCTCAACCACGGGTGGTTCGTGGGCTTCGCGCCGGCGGACAAACCTTCAATCGTCGTGGCGGTGATGATCGAGTTTGGTGGACACGGCACGCGCGCCGCCGCAATCGCGTCGAAGATCATTCAGGCCTATCTCCACGTGACGCCCGTCGTCGATATGTCGGTGGAAGGCTGATGTCCGTGCGGCGTTTTCCAATCGATTGGCCCCTGGTGATCGTGGGCCTGCTGCTGTCGATCTACGGCGTCTCCATCGTGTACTCCGCCGGGCAGACGGACGTCATCACGGGCGTGGCCAAGCTGTGGCGCTCGCAGGTGATCTGGTTCATGCTGTCGCTGGCCGTCGCCTACGGCGTGAGCCGCTTCTCGGTGCGCATGCTGGACTGGCTCACCTGGCCGATGTACGTCACCACCATCGCCATGTTGATGCTGCTCCTCGTCATCGGCAAGGGCGCGGGTACCGCGGCGAGCTCCAAGAGCTGGCTGGCCATTGGCGGATTCCGCATCGGGCAACCAGCGGAGCTGGCGAAGATCACCGTGGTCCTGGCCATGGCGAAGGTGCTGTCCACATTCAAGGAGCCGCCGCGGTCGCTGCTCGAACTCTGGAAGCCCGCCGTCGTCGTGGGCATTCCCTGGGCGCTCATCATGATGCAGCCCGATCTGGGCACCGGCATCGTGTTCGTCGGCTTCGCGTTTGCCATGCTCTTCTGGGCCGGCGTCTCGTGGCCGCTGCTGGTGCTGGTTGCGAGTCCGGTGGTGAGCCTGGTGCTCGCATACAACACGTACTACTGGGGCGCCTGGTTCCTGCTGCTGATCGCGCTCGTGCTCTGGTACAAGCCGTACATGTACGAGGGCATCTTCCTCGTCGTGGTGAACGTGGTCTTCGGCGTCTTCTCGCCCATGCTCTGGGAGAAGCTCGCGCCGTACCAGCAGAAGCGACTGCTCGTCTTCCTGAACCCCGCCATCGATCCGCGCCAGTCGGGCTACCACGTCATCCAGTCGAAGATCGCCATCGGTTCCGGCGGATGGTTCGGCAAGGGATACACGATGGGCACGCAAAAGCGCCTGGCCTTCCTGCCCGCCCAGCACACGGATTTCATCTTCGCCGTCGTTGGAGAGGAGCTCGGCTTCCTCGGCGTCACGGTCGCGATTTCACTGTTCGCCCTGCTGTTTCTCCGCGTCACGAAAATCGCCGAGCGCTCCAACGACTCCTACAGCAGCCTGGTGGCGTTCGGGTTGCTGGCCAGCTGGTTCGTGCACGTGGTGGAAAACATGGGCATGACGCTCAACCTCATGCCGATCACCGGTATTCCGCTGCCGTTCTTCAGCTACGGGGGCAGCTTCATGCTGGCCAGCTGGATTGCGATCGGCATTCTGCTTCGCATCTCGGCCGAGGGGCGCGGCGGACGGAATGGTCCGTTCGCGGTCTAGTGTCGTGAGGCAAGAGTGTGCAGACGGTATCGCCATCACCGGAGCACACCATCAGGAGCCTGAGCGTGAGCCTCCAGCGATGAGCCAAGTAGAGCACGAGCTCGGGCGCGAGCCTCTCCCCCGTCATTGACGCGGATGACTCCTGTCAATCCCTTGCCCATGTGCATGATCTCGGTCACATTGTCCTGCTATGCTATGGTTCCGTAAAGAGAAGAAGCCACGAGGTCCCAGGCGGGAGCGGCTCGAAATTCCCGCTGACGTGTGGGAGAAGTGCGAGGCATGCGGACACACGGACATTCGCGAGAAGTTCGTCCGCAACTTCAACGTATGCCCGAATTGCGACTATCACCGCCGCATTCGCGCCAACGACTATTGCAACATCCTCCTGGACGAAGGGTCCATGGAGGAGCTCGAGCTCGACCTCCGCTCCACCGACCCGCTCAACTTCCCCGAGTATCCCGCCCGACTGAAGAAGGCGACCGCCAACGCGGGCGAGGGCGACGCATTGCTCGCCGCCACCGGCACGATCGAGGAGTTGCCGGTGAATCTTGGCGTCATGGACTTTGCCTTCATGGGCGGCTCCATGGGGTCCGTGGTGGGCGAGAAGATCGCGCGTCTTGGCCTGCGGTCGCTGGAGCGCAAGCATCCGCTCATCGTGATCTGCGCCTCCGGCGGCGCGCGCATGCAGGAAGGCGTTCTTTCACTCATGCAGATGGCGAAGGTGAGTGCCGTGCTGGCGCAGCTCGCGGAGCGCCGAATTCCATACATCGCCATCCTCACCAATCCGACGACGGGCGGCGTGAGTGCGAGCTATGCCATGCTCGGCGATGCGATCGTTGCCGAGCCCGGCGCGGTCATTGGATTCGCGGGACCGCGCGTGATCAAGCAGACGCTTGGACAGGATTTGCCGGAGGGTTTTCAGACGGCTGAATTCCTGCTGGACCATGGCATGCTCGATCAGGTGATTCACCGCAAGGATCTCAAGCACACGATGAGCCAGCTGCTCCGGCACATGAGCGGCAAGCCATCCGCGGCGGGGTGGACGTCGCCCTGACCGGGTACCTGGCGTCGCTCGACTACCTGTTTGCGCGCACTACGGGCGCTTTCAAGTTCGGACTCGAGCGCACCCGGGCGCTCCTGGCCGAACTCGGCGATCCGCAGCTGCAGTACCCGGTGCTGCACATCGCCGGCACGAACGGAAAGGGCAGCTCGGTGGCGACCGCCGAAGCCCTGTTGCGCGCGCGGGGCCTGCGGGTGGCGAAGTACACGTCGCCCCACCTGGTGGACTTTCGCGAGCGCATCGTGGTGGACGGTGCGCCCATCGGCGAGGGGGAGGTCGTCGAGTTCATCCACGCGTACGCTCCAGCGGTCGAGCGATTGGGTGCATCGTTCTTCGAGGCCACCACCGCATTGGCGTTTCAGCATTTTGCGCGCGCTGGCGCGGACGTGGCGCTCATCGAGACGGGCCTGGGCGGGCGACTCGATTCCACCAATGTCGTGATGCCGCGCGCGGCCGGCGTGACGTCGATCGGCTTCGACCACATGGAGTACCTCGGGTCGACGCTCAAGGCGATCGCTGGCGAGAAGGCAGGGATCTTCAAGGCGGGAGCGCCGGCCGTGATCGGGGAGCCGGATACGGAGGTGCGCGGCTGGCTCGCCGCGGCCGCGCGGCGCGTTGGATCCTCGCCAGTGCGCGTGGTGGCCGACGAAATGCGCGTGGACGACATCGAACTCACTGCCGCGGGCACCAGGTTTCGCCTGCGGGCACTCGGCGACGACCAGGTCATCGAGACCCCGCTGGTGGGTCGGCATCAGGCATCGAATCTTGCCTTCACGCTGGCGCTGCTCGATGCGGCGGGAGACCCCTTTCGCGTGGCATTGCGCGACGCGGTGACCGCGGTGCGATCGGTGCGCCTCCCCGGGCGCTTCCAGCGGGTGGGCCCGTGGATCTTCGACGTGGCACACAATGTCGACGGGATCCGCACGCTCGCCGTCAGCCTTGGCAGCGTGACGAATGGCCAACCGGTGATTGCCCTGCTGTGCATACTCGGAGACAAGGACTGGCGCGCGATGATCGACGCGCTTGCCCCCGTGGTGGATCACTTCATCCTGACCGACGCGCCGACCGCTCCCACGTCGCGCGCGTGGCCTCTCGCGCAGGTGCTGGCCTACGCGCAGCAGCAGGGGTACGCGGCTGTGGCGGAAGGCGACTTCGATATGGCGCTGCGGCGGGCCGAACGCGAGGCGGGTACCGTGGTCGTGACAGGCTCCTTTCACACGGTGGGCGATGCCATGGTGCGGTTGCAGGTGTCTCCGCTCTCAGGGTAACTTGCTGAATGTTCAAAGGCGCCCTCCCCGGTTTTCGCGATTTCTATCCCCAGGAACTGGCGGAGCGCGCGTTCATCATGAAAACCTGGCGCACCGTGGCTCGGCGGTATGCGTTCGTGGAGTACGATGGGCCGCCTCTCGAGCCGCTTGACCTGTACACGAAGAAGAGCGGCGAGGAGATCGTCGGACAGCTCTACAACTTCGTGGACAAGGGGGGGCGTGACGTCGCCTTGCGGCCGGAGATGACGCCAACGGTCGCGCGCATGGTAGCCGCCCGCGCCAACACGCTGCGCAAGCCGGTGCGCTGGTTCTCGGTGCCACAGCTGTTTCGCTATGAGCGCCAGCAGAAGGGTCGGCTGCGCGAGCACTACCAGCTCAACGTGGACATCTTCGGCTCGCCGGACGTTGCTGCGGATGCCGAGCTCGTGGCGTGCGCCGTGGACATGATGCGCGCGTTTCAACTCACGTCGAGCGACGTGGTCGTGCGGGTGTCGGACCGGCGTCTCCTGCAAGCATATCTCGCATCGCTCGCCGTCCCTGACGACGCGCTGCCCGGGGTGTTTGCCGTGATCGACAAGCTCGATCGCACCCCTGGCGAGGTCTCCGCAGAAAAGCTGGCCGCGCTCGGCTTGTCGGCCGATGCAGTCGCGCGCATCGTGGACATCGCGTCAGCTACGCTGGCAGATGTGCAGGCGCGAGTCGCGGGCACTCCAGCGGCCGCGCACGCCGACGAATTCCAGCGGTACCTCGCTTACGCCGCGGCGCTCCTGGGAGGCGACGCGTCCTGGCTGCGGCTCGACTTGTCGATTGTGCGCGGCCTCGCGTACTACACGGGCATCGTGTTCGAGCTGTTCGACCGGTCTGGTGAATTCAGGGCAATCTGCGGCGGTGGCCGGTACGACACATTGCTCCAGTCGCTGGGTGGCACCGATCTGCCGGCACTCGGGTTCGGCATGGGCGACGTGGTGCTCGGCGAACTGCTGCGATCAAAGGGGTTGATGCTGCCCGAACAGTCCGTGGCCGATCTGTGGCTCGCGGCAGATGAATCCCTGCCGCTCGAGCAGGTGATGCTCGAGGCGGCCAGGCAGCGGGCGGGCGGGTTGTCCGTCGAGTATTCGCTGCGCTCGCAATCCATGAGCAAGCAGAAGAAGGCCGCGCAGGCAAGCGGCGCGCGGGATTTTGTCACTCTCTCGAACGACGACGTACAGAATGGCTGACGACAGGAAGCTCACCACGCGCGCGGCGGACTTCAGCGCGTGGTACAACGAAGTGGTGCTCAAGGCCGAGTTGGCGGACTACTCGCCCGTGAAGGGGTGCATGGTCATCCGCCCGAACGGGTATGGCATCTGGGAGCGCATGCAGCGCGCCCTCGACGACATGTTCAAGGCAACGGGCCACCAGAACGCGTACTTCCCGTTGTTCATTCCCGAGTCCTATCTCCACAAGGAGAAGGAGCATGTCGAGGGCTTCGCGCATGAGTTCGCGGTCGTCACGCATGGCGGCGGCAAGAAGCTCGAGGAGCCGCTCGTGGTGCGCCCCACCTCGGAGACGATCATCTATTCGATGTTCCCCAAGTGGGTGCAGAGCTATCGTGACCTGCCCATCCTGATGAACCAGTGGGCCAACGTGGTGCGCTGGGAGATGCGCACGCGCCTCTTCCTGCGCACCACCGAGTTCCTGTGGCAGGAGGGCCATACCGCTCACGTCACGCATGACGAGGCCGAGATCGAGGCGCGCAAGATGCCCGGCGTGTATCGCGACTTCATGGAAGGCTATATCGCGATGCCGGTGATCACGGGGCAGAAGACCGACTCGGAGCGATTTGCCGGCGCACTGCGTACGTATTCGTGCGAAGCCATGATGCAGGACAACAAGGCGCTCCAGGCGGGCACCTC
>JACMOE010000481.1 GCA_014378185.1 Gemmatimonadaceae bacterium
CGTTGGGTCGCCCGGCGCCGCGAAAGTGTTGCCGCCGTGAGCGCGGCGATGCACCTGCTCTTCGACTACCAAAAACAGGTTTTTCGCTTCGCTCGGGACGACACGAGTTGTTGACATGACCGCCTGGCTCATTGCCCTCCTGGCAGGCGTCATCGCCGCCGCGGTGCAGTACGGACGGCGACTCGCCGAGGGGCGCACTCTTCCGCTGGCCGTGCTGCGAGCCCTGGCTGCCGCGCTCATCGTCGCCCTGCTGCTGGGTGCGCCCGCAGGGCGTGGCTCACGCGCGGCAAGCGACGTGGCACTCGATGCATCGGAGAGCTGGTTGCGCGCGTCAGACAGCAGCGCATGGCACGCCGCCCAGGATTCCGCAGCGCGCGCTGGCGGGGCGGTCCATCGATTCGGCGATTCGCTTCGCGCTGCCTCGGGGCGCGGCGGCCCAGCAGATCACGCGTCGCGACTGCGCGACGTGGTTGACGCGGCATCGGGATCCGGGCGGCCGGCGCTCATCATCACCGACGGCGAGCTGGAGGAGCCCGAGCTGCTGGCAGACCTGCCGCGCGGATCGCGCGTCGTCGTGCTGCCGCGCCACGAATTTCCCGATGCTGCAGTGGCCGCGCTCGATGCCCCACGTGCGCTGCTGGCCGGTGACACGGTCACCGCCCGCGTCACCATCATCGCCGGGAGCATGGGCAGCTCGGCAGGGCGGGTGGAATTGCGTCTCGACGACGCGCTGCTCGACATGGCCGTGCTGGCTCCCCTGGCACCATTTGCCGAGCGCGTGATCGCCCTGCATGGCTTGGCGGCGGGGGCTGAACGGGGGGCATTCTTGCGCGGCAGCGTACGGGTGGACAAGGACCATGAGCCGAGGAATGATACGCTCACGCTGGGCGTGGATGTCACGCGCGCGCCGGCCGCGGTGTTCGTGTCAACGGCGCCGGACTATGACGTGCGCGAGGCGGTCGCGGCGCTCCGCGGCGTGACGTCGCTGCCCACGCGCGCCTTTTATCGCGTGGCGCCGGGCGCGTGGCGCACCGACGGCACCCTTGCGCAGGTGGACGAACGGACCGTGCGCGATGCAGTGCGCGATGCGCCCATGGTGGTGCTCCATGGCGACACGTCCGTATTCGGCGCGCCGCGCGCCGTCACGCGTGGTGCGTTGCTGCTGTTTGCGCCACCGACCACCGAGGAGGGCGAGTGGTTCGCGGTCGCTGCGCCCGTCTCGCCGTTGGCGCCCGCGCTCGGCGGCCTTCCATTCGACAGCCTTCCGCCGTTATCGGTGTCGCCACTGCTGCCTGCGGGCGAGTGGCAGGGTCTGTCCACACGCCGCGGCGGTGGCGCGGACGACAGGCGGCCCGCCCTGGTGGGGTGGGAGTCGCCGCGCCGCATTGCGGTGCTCGGCGCCTCCGGCTTCTGGCGGTGGCGCTTTCGCGGTGGCGTGCGTGCCGACGCGTATGCCGCCCTGTTTGGTGCGCTGTATGATTGGCTGGCGGCGGGCCGCACCGATCGCCGTGCGGTGGTGCCGGATGGCGGTCCCCTTCGTGCCGGCATGCCGGTGCGTTGGCGGCGCGGTGCGCCGGCGGACAGCGTGGCGACGGTGGTGGTGGTCCGCAAGGATGCCACCGCGCAGCGCCGAACGCTCACCGTGCGCTTTGCGGACGGGGCGAGTGTGGCGGAGACGGCCCCGTTGCCGGCGGGGCTCTACGAGGTGACGACGACGGGCGGGTCATCGCTGCTCGCGGTGAACCAGTCTCGCGAGATGGTCCCGCGGCGCAGTGCGCTGCGGTCCGGTGCCGTTGGTGGCGAGCCTGCGGTGGGTGATGCGCCCGCGTTGCGCGAGCAGGGCTGGATGTACCTGCTCGTGGTGCTGCTGCTCTGTACGGAATGGCTGCTCCGGCGGCGCGCGGGGCTGCGATAGGGGGACAGGTCGTATGCCACGCCATGTCGCGAGCCAGTGCGTCAGTGCGCGCGCCTGACAATTGTGCGTGACGAAGTGATGGCGACTGAGGTGATTGACGCAGGCACACCGGCCTTGACGCGCACGCGCAAAAGTCGTAAATCGGATTTGCGTTGTCTTCCGCGTGGTCAGAGGTGCGCAGCCCCGTTGTGCTGACACAGTGGCCGTTCGCGCCGCGTGCTCTCCCCTCGACTGTCCTGGTCCATACGACAACAGTTTTCCCGAACCACTGCGGCGGTCGATGACGACGGACAGCACCTGGCGCGCGCTCGGCATCGAGACTGCCAACCACCTGCGGCGGCTCATCCAGTTCGATACCTCCAATCCGCCGGGCAACGAGCTGCCGCTGGCGCGGTATCTCGACGACACGCTGTCCGCGGCGGGCATCGAGACGCATCGCTTCGAGCCACTGCCCAATCGCGGGTCGCTGGTGGCTCGGCTGCGCGGCAACGGGTCGGCCGCGCCCGTGCTCATCACTGCCCACATGGACGTCGTGGGCGTGGATCGTGACGCGTGGACTCACGATCCCTTCGGTGGCGACACAGATGACGGTTACCTGTACGGCCGAGGGGCGATCGACGACAAGGGAATGCTGGCCGTGTTGCTGGTGGCGATGCTGCGGATCCGCCGCGAGATGGTGGCTGAAGGCCGCGTATTGCGTCGCGACATCATCTTCGCTGCCACACCGGATGAG
>JACMOE010000482.1 GCA_014378185.1 Gemmatimonadaceae bacterium
ATGTCATGGCACTGCACGGGGCCGCTGGGCGGACCGCCGCGTCCAGCGGGCCGGCCGCCCCTACCGCCTGCACCCCCGCCACGTGCTGCCGCCGCGGCGACACGTTCGATGGAGTCCTGCAGCACGCGCGCCGTGTTGCGCGGAGCCGGTGCCAGGGCTGTGAGGATACCCGGCTTGCTCACCACATGCGCGTTCTCGGGATGCGCGAGTGGTATCTGAATGACCTCGATCCGGAACTTCTCGCCGTTGGGATCCACGTCTGGCGCAAGGTCCGAACAGCCCGCGAGCTCCGCGGCCGGCCGCACGGCCGACGACCCGGAGATGTAGACGTACACGTTGGCCTTGTCGCTGGGATCCTCGACGACCGTGTGCGTGTGCGAACCGCGGCAGGTCTGCACACTCGCGATGTACTTCGGGTGGGCGAGGTCCGTGGCGTCGAAGATGCGGATGCCGCGGAACCGCTCGCGGCCCACGGAGTCCTCCACGCCTTGCATGCCGCAATCCAGGCGGCCGCTGGTGGCTTCGCCCGACACGAAGATGAGGTTCCGGTACACGGACACGTCACTTTGCGAGCCGCGGCAGACGTACTCGTCGTACAGCCGCGGCGCGCGTGGATTGGAGATGTCCCACACCTGATAGCCGTCGTAGTTGCCCTGGATGGCATACTTGCCGGTGAAGGCCAGGTCCGAATGGGTGACTCCCACGAACGGCTCGGCCGGCGTCACGTTGGAGAGCAGGCGCATGTTCCACGCAGCTTCCGCCGCGGGCTGCACGATGACCTTTTTGGTTGTGTCCCTGGCATAGCGCGCCATGGTGCCCGGACGCAGGCCAACACGCGGATCCGGTGACGGCGGCGACATGGACATGTCGGCCGCCGGCATGGACGATGAGGACGAGGACGACGACGACGACACGGCGCACGCGCCCGCGAGGAGCAGGGCGGGGGCGAGCAGGTAGCGAGCGACGGATTTCACGTGGAAGGCTCCAGTGGGGTATCGGGTGAAGCAGCACGCTGTACGGGGGCGATCACCGGCTCCCGCCGGCTGGCACGGTGGCGAGCATCTTCTTCATGCGTTCGATCTCGGTGGTCTGGTCGGCATACACGTCGGACGCCATGCGGTAGACCACGTCGTCCTGGCCAGCGCGTGTGGAGCCGAGGAGTTCGTCCACCATGGTGATGGCACCCTCGTGGTGCCCGATCATGGACTGCAGGAACAGCCGGTCGAATTCTGCACCCCGCGCCTTGTCCAGCTGCGCGAGTTGGGCGTCGTTCAGCATGCCCGGCATGAGCATGTCGTGCTGCATGCCGTTCATCTTCATCGACATGTGCGTGGCGTCGGCGGCCGGCACGGCTTCGCCGTGCTCGCGCAGCCAGTACTGCATCAACGCAATCTCGTCCTTCTGGCCGACGACGATGCGTTCCGACAGGATGCGGATGTCCGAGCGGGCGCCGTGCGTCGCGGCCCACCCCGCAATCACCACGGCCTGCGCGTGATGTGGAATCCTGCCGGACTTGAACTGCACGTCCGCCTCGCTGCGCGGCGGTGCACCCCGCGCGCTTGCGGCGGCTGGCGCAGCGGGCGAGGCGATGGGTTGTTGCGTGGCGCTACTGCACGCCGTAATGCCGACCAGCACAAGCAGTGCTCGCGCGCAGCGTCGCGGACCCGCTGGATTCATGGGGTAGCCTCCTCTCGTGAAGGGGAACGTACGCCGGCTGGACTCTGTTGAACAGCAGACTGGTGAAGCCTGTGGCGCACGGGCATCTTTGCTTGGTCAGTGGACCGTTGGTTGTCGTGCTGTGCGCAGCGAAGGGCCTGATTGTCACGCGGCGGGGGAGCAGGGGCTTCGCCGCGCTCACGGCGGCAAGGGGGGGGGTCCCCTCACTCGC
>JACMOE010000057.1 GCA_014378185.1 Gemmatimonadaceae bacterium
ACTGATCCAGCAGCGAACTCATGGCGCAAGAGGGATATTGACCCAGCGTCGTTCACCGCAGGACAGCTCGACCGCGTTGATGAGCTCCTGCACATGTGCGCCATCCTCGAAGTTCCCCTCGTTCTCGAGGTCGTCGCTCAGGATTTCGGAGATGAAGGAGCTCACGAGGTTCGCGTAGAACAGTGAGCGCCACGATTCCTCCTTGCTTCCGCCGGGCGGATAGAATCGCTCCGGCACCGCAATGTCCCTGAACTCGACCTGATCCGCTGTGGCGCCCTTGAGGGATTCGCAGACGCCCTCTTCCTCCACGAGACGGCAGATCAACGCACCTTTGCTTCCGTAGACGCGAGCTTCGAGGCCGGGATAGTTCCCCACCGTCACGAAGCTCGTCTGGATAGATCCGAACGCACCGCTCTCGAAATTGCCGATGAAGATGTCGCCGTCGTCGATGTTCATGCGCATCATCGTGCCGGTGGCGCGCACCACGCGCTCGGGGATGAAGTTCCGCATCGTTCCGACCACCTCGGTGAACCGGCTGCCCATGAACAGGTGGCACAGGTCCATGATAGGTGCACCGTAGCCCTCCAGCGATGATACCTGGATCACGGACTGATCGGCTTCGTGGTCCACCTGCCGGAGTGGATTTTGCGGGTCGAGCCACTGCGAATTCTGCTCGTACCCGTTGAAGATGAACGGCGTGCCGACGTAACCGGTGGCAATCAGCTCCTTCATGTACTGCATGGCGGGGCTGTAGCGGAACGTGAAGCCGAGCTTGGTCTTCACCCCTCGCGCGCGGGCCAGCGCTGCAGCGCGGAGTGTCTCCTTGTAGTCGTAGGCGACCGGCTTCTCGCAGAGCACGTGCTTCCCTGCCTCGAGCGCCGCCCAGCTCAGGTCAAAATGGGTCGCACTCGGCGTGCACACATCCACGAGATCGACGTCCGGTCGCGCGATGAGCTGCTCCGCAGACGAGCAGACGTGCGGAATGCCGAACTTCTCGGCGAACAGCTCGGCGCGCTCCCTGATCGGATCCGCGATGGCGACCAGCGTGCAGCGGGGATCGCGCTTGTAGCCCGGCAGGTGGGCGAATTCAGCCCAGGCGCCGGCGCCGAGCACTCCCACTCCAACCTTTGCGCCCGGCGGTATCGTCTTTCGTGCGACAGTCATTACTGGATGATGGCGGAAGTGTCGCCGGGCAAGAGCAGCTGCCGGTGAGCCCAGATGGGCGCGATGCCATTCGTCATCACGCGCTCGTGGAAGTCGCGCAGGCTGAAGCTCGCGCCCTGCCTGCGCTGATAGTCAGCCCGTAACTTGAGCAAGCCGCGCTTGCCGAGAAAGTAGCCGCCATACGTGGGGTCGTAGGTACCGCGTTCGGCTTCACGCCTGGCCGCAGGTGCGGCGACGTATGCCTCGCGTTCGAAGCAGCGTTGCGCGTCGTCGAGCGTCCATTCGCCGGTGTGCAGCCGTATGCCGGACAGGAGCCGACAGATACGGGTGAGCGCGTCGCTCGACTGGGCGAGCCGCAGCCGCGGATCATTTTCACCAAAGCCCTCGTCGAGCACCATCTGCTCGGCATAGTGCGCCCATCCGTCCTGGCCCGATGACGGCTGCGGAAACGGATTCAGCCCGATCCAGATGCGGCGCACCTTGCCCGGTGTACGGCGCATGTAAGTGGAATGCAACCAATGACCAGGCATGGCCTCGTGCGCGGCCGTGTTGGAGAGCGACGCATAGTTGTAGCGTTCGAGCCAGGCCTCCTGCTGCACCACCGGAAGGTCGACGCGAGCGTCCGTGATGTAGAAAATGCTTTTCACGGACGGCTTCTCGAGGGGCGGTCGCGCGTGCATCGACGCGAAGCCGAGGTCGAACGGAAGCGCCGGCCGGACGATCACCCGCTCGTTACCGGGCAGCGACGCGATCTTCCGCTCCGATACGAATCGCGAGAGCGAATCGACGAGTGTCTGCGTCGCCCGCACCACCCCACCGAGCGCGGGGTGGTCTCGTCGCACGGCGAGCCATGCATCCAGCGGATCGCGTCCCGGTGCGAGCCGCTCTGCCGCGATGCGGAACGCCGCCTGTTCGCGCCGCAGTTCCCGCTCGCCAATCTCGACCAGCGTAGCCAACGGCGTATCGATGAGCTCTTCTGCCTGATAGCGGCGCGCGACATTTGCGGCGCCGATGGCAAAGCTGCCCGTGGCGGTTGGAACGACGTCCCTGTCCAGATAGGCAGCGTACGCATCGATGAGGGGAATGGCGACATCAGCGGCGCGCCGCAACGAATCCCGCAGTGGTGCGTTGGCAGTACCTGCAAAGGCGAGGTCGAGATCCTTGCCGAGCATCTCGCTCCCCCCGCGCATGAATGCGGCACCGCGCTCAGCGAAGAGGCGCGGCGGATTCACGATGTTCGTGCGTGCTGCCGCAAGCAGCGCGGGTAGCTGGCGGAGCTTTGCGATGATGCGCCTCATCCGGACCGGCGTCGGATCGCTCTCCACCGTCATGAGGTTGTGGATTCCATCGGTCAGTGCCGATGCGTACAGCATCGGATTGTGACGCCAGTTCTGGAGTGTCTCCTGTTCAAGGAGCCACCCGTCGATGATGCCGAGGAGGATGCGGCGGTCCACCTGCTCGTCGGGCGTAAGGGTGGCCGGTGGGAAGGCCTCGAGCTCTGCCCTCTCACGTTTCAGCGTGGCGATCTCGGACCGGATGCCACGTGCAGAAAAGTCGTCGAGCACGTCGTCGTATGCGTGGAGTCCGTTGCCGGCGGCGATGGACGGATGACGCTTCGCGAAGTGATCCAGGTAGCGGTCGACGAATGCCGCGAAGCTGGCTTCGTGATCGCGATGCCCAGATGGGTGTGACGTCTGGCTTGCAGCGCGCAGCGGCCACACACAGGGGAGCGCAGCGACGGCGACGAGTGACATCAGGTGGCGCGCGCGGACGGAACGCCATGCAGTGATCAGAAGTGTGTAGCTCTCCGTGATGGTTTCGGCAAACAGCCCGCGACGCCATTTACGTGGTTGCATGAGGACTCCATGAACGGGTTTCCAACGTCCACCCTACACGATTGTGCCAGCGTCACATTCGGGATAGTTGGGAATGTTTACCTTGAGCGTCCCCTGGCCGGTCACTGCGGGACCCTTGATGAGCGTGGGCGTGAGCGTGAAGCCTCCAGCTCTGAGCCCACCAGAGCTCGAGCTGCAGCTCAAGCTGGAGCTCGAGCTCTGACAGCTCAGTGCTGGATGCTCATGCTCAGGCTCATGACTGGCGTTCAATCTCGAGCTCGACCTGGTGCTCAGGATGGTAGTCCGCCGCATCGCCACGGTGAAATGCCGGCCTTTCTGACCTCCGGAAGATTCCATCAGGGCGCGACCACCGTCTTCATCCGGTCGCGTGTTGGTGAGTCATCCTCGTTCCACGGGAATGGCGCGCCCTTCACCAGTCGCGGGTACACCTCGTCGAGATTCGTGGCGTCGTACATCCGCCCGTTCTTCATTACGTAACGGATACCAGTGGTGTTGCGGATGTCGTCGAGCGGATTGCGGTCGAACACCACGAGGTCGGCCATCTTGCCCACCTCGAGCGACCCGATGTCCTTGCCGAGCCCCAGCGCATTGGCGCCGAGGATGGTGGCCACCTTCATCGCGTCCATTGGCGTCATGCCGTCGCCCATGGCGATGTTCCACAGTTCCCAGTGGTAGCCCAGGCCCTGTTGCTGGCCGTGCGACCCCACGCCCGCGCTGCCGCCGGCATCGATGAGGTGCTTGATGTCCGTGCCCACGAGCCGCATGGGGTACTGCGTGTCATGGAACCAGCCCGCCTGTGCCATGGTGGTCACCGCGCCCGCTGACCCGCCGCGGCGAAGGATCTTGCCTTCGAGGTCACTCCACGGCGTAAAACGTTGCAGCTTGGCGTCGTGCAGGAGGTCCATGTGCTCGTACCAGTAGTTCTCGCCCCACGGTGCACCGTACGCAACGATGATGGTTGGCGTATAAGTGATGCCGGATTCCTGCAACAGCCGAATCACGTCGGACTGCAGCGGATACGTGGGAATGGTGTGCTCGTGACCGCTGTAGCCATCGATGGCCTCGGTCATGTTCATCTTGATGTCGAGACCGCCTTCCGTGGTGGGCATGAGCTTGAGCTCATTGGCGGCCTGGATCACCCACTGCCGCACCTCGCGGTTGCCGGTCACGTACTCCTTGATGGTCTTCGTGTCGTAGTACTCGGCATAGCGCCTGAGCACCGTGCGTGCGTTCTCGAGGCTGCGGATGTTCTCCGCCGCGAATACGCCCGGTCCCGTGGAGTAGATCCGCGGGGCGAGCACCAGTCCCGCCTTCTCCTGGTCTTCATACGACAGCACGTCGGTGGTGCCGGTCTGCGGATCGCGCGCTGCGGTGACGCCGTACGCGAGGTTGGCCGCATAGCTCCACACGGGATCGCGGTGCACGTTGCTGGCAAGGCGAAGGTGCGCGTGCGTATCCACGAAGCCCGGGCTGATCGTCTTGCCGCTGACATCGATCTCCTTCGCGCCGGCTGGCACAGCGACAGAGCCGCTCGGCCCAATGGCGGTGATGCGGTTGTTGACGACGACGATGTCGCCCTTCTCGATGACCTGCGTGCCGCTCATCGTGATGATGCGCGCACCCCGCAACACTGCGGTCGCGTGCGGAATGTCGCGCTCGGCCATGAGGCGAATGCGGGTCTCCACTGGCTTGTACGCGGGCAGTGGTGGACGACCGCCGCGCCCCGCGCGAGCCGCACCAGTGCCCGCGGTGCCCGGGGAATCGCCAGCGGCGGGTGATCCTGTGGTGTCGCGCGCTGGATTGGCCTTGCGCACCGAATCGTCGAAGGTGATGGCGCGCGCGACGTCATACACCACGTGCGCGTTGCCGATGGACCAGTGGATGGCGTTGTCGTCGTTGCCCCAGCGCGGAAACTGCGCGCCGATATCCGTGAGCTTGCGCGATGGAAAGGCTTGTCCGCCGCCGGTCGCGGCGCCATCCGCGCCCACGCCGCCACGCCCCTCGCCCACAGTGATCGTGGGCTCCGGACCACCGGGCCAGGGAACGTCGGGGATGTAGTGGAGATCGAGGTTCACCTGTGCGAGTGCGTGCTGTCCATCGGGAGAGAGTTGCACCCAGCTGGCTACGGCACCGCGTCCGCCCGGAGGAGTGCCGGGTGGTGTCGTGCCGATGACGCGGAGGATGGGCTTGATGTCCGTGCCGTCCCAGCGCATGGAGTAGAGCCCGCGCGCCGCCGTGTAGGCGAAGATGCGTGACGTGTCGCGCGCGCTGAAGTGCGCGTCACCAGCCGTATTGGCGATGAACGTGGCCGCACC
>JACMOE010000483.1 GCA_014378185.1 Gemmatimonadaceae bacterium
AGCTTGATCGCTCCGACTGTTGCGCGGTAACGCGCCCAGGGAAACAGCGAGACACACAATTCGATCAACGTCGCATCAAGCGCATAGATCGTCTGCGTCAGGTCGAGGCCCAAATCATCCGCCGCATACAATGGTCGCGCGGTCGCGATCAAGTGCTGGGCGAAGTCGGCATAGATGCGCCAGTCGCGGCGCTCGTTCGCATCGGCGAGTGTGCTGCGACGAATCGCCCCGCGAAAGCCCATGTGATACAGCTTGGGTGCCATCGCATTCAAGCACGTCACGATGTCACGCAAACTCTCGCGACCGGTCAACTGCGCGAAGGCCAAGGTCAGAAATTGATCCAGACACGAAAATGATTGCCCGCGCTCGTGGCCACCATAGCGCGCCACACACGCACGAAAGTCCGGGAGTGGAAGGCTCTGCATCACCTGCGCGAACACCGTGCGGCCTGCGTTCATGAGCCAGTCCCAGGAGAAGGAGGATGCTGGCTCGAAGCTACGGCGGAGTTGAAATCGATTTTCAAACAGCAGGCACTTAACTCGCGCTCCACCTTGCGCTTACTTCATCACCCAGGGTTTTCAACCGGACAGTACTGACTTGCAAGTATCAACCAAGGACCGGAGTACGAAGTACTCAGTCCCGCAATACAGGGAACCTGAATAATGGCACCGCGGGTGGTCATCATCGGGGGGGGATTTGGAGGGTTGTACGCCGCCCGTGCGCTCGCGCGCGACGACATCGACCTCCTCGTGCTCGATCGCACGAACCACCACCTGTTCCAGCCGCTCCTCTACCAGGTGGCCACCGCGACGCTGGCGCCCACCGACATCACCGCACCCATCCGCTGGCTGCTGCGACGGCAGCGAAATGCGACGGTGCTCATGACGGAGGTGGAGCGTGTGGACCCGGTGCGTCGCTTGGTCGTCACGACCGACGAGCGCGAGTATCCCTACGACTACCTCATCGTGGCCGCGGGCGCACGACATGCCTACTTCGGGCATCCGGAATGGGAGACCACGGCGCCGGGCCTCAAGAGCATGGACGACGCAATCCGGCTGCGCCAGCGCATCCTCACCGCGTTCGAGCGTGCGGAGCTGACGGACGACGCCGATGAACGCGCTGCGTGGCTCAGTTTTGTGGTGGTGGGGGGCGGCCCAACGGGCGTGGAGCTCGCCGGAATGCTGCCCACCATTGCCCGGGATGCGCTGCCGCGCGACTTCCGCCGCATCGCCACTGACAGCGCGCGGATCACGCTACTCGAGGGCGGCTCGCGCATTCTTCCCACGTACCCTGCCGCGCTGTCCGACCATGCGCGGCGTGACCTGATATCGCTGGGAGTGGACGTACGGCTTGGCGCCCTGGTCACGGACATCGAGCGCGGCGCGGTACATGTCGGCGACGAGGTGATTCGCTCCCCCACGACCATCTGGGCGGCAGGGAATGCGGCGTCGCCGGTGGGTGCGTCACTCGGTGTGCCGCGCGACCGGATGGGTCGAGTGCTGGTGCAGCCGGACCTC
>JACMOE010000484.1 GCA_014378185.1 Gemmatimonadaceae bacterium
GGCGCGGGCGAGCGCATCGGCCCATTCGGCGCCACCCACCAGCGATCCGGGCGCGCCATTCGCGACTCGGCGCTGCTCCTCGCGCGATTTTGGGCCGCCCGCGGCTCCGATTGCCGCCTGCATGGCCGGTTCGGCCAGTACGGCGTCCACGTCCGCCGAGCCCATGGCGGGCACGCGCACGGCGACCAACCGCGAGCGAATTGTTGGGATGAGCGCTCCCGGCTCGCTGCTTGTGAGGATGATGTTGGCCTTCTCTGGCGGTTCCTCCAGCAGCTTGAGGAAGGCGCCGGCAGCGTCCTCGGATCCTTCGCGAAGCACCATCCGTTCGGCCTCGCCGAGGATGTAGATCTTGCGCGCCGCCAGTGCGGGCGCGAGCGAGGCGGATTGCACCATGGCGCGCATGGTGGAGACGTAGATGCCCTCTTCCGGTGCTGGAGGCGCGTACACCCCCGTCTTGACCCGCTCCCCGATCGCCTCGCGGAAGTCGTCGAAGATCTTCGATGCCGCCGCGTCTGCATCCTTGAGCCTGGGCCGCGGGAAGAACCAGTGGATGTCTGGATGCCCGCCGGCCAGGGCGTAGCGGCAGTGCTGGCAGGCGCCGCACGGCCGGGGAACTTCACCCGTGCAGAGCAGGCGCTGGCCCAGCCACAGGGCCAGTCGCTGCTTGCCCACGCCGGCGGGTCCGTGGAGCAGCAAGGAGCCCGGCAACACGTCGCGGCGGATGGCGTCGTCGAAGCGCGCGCGGAGGGTGTGGTGACCGTGGATGGGAAGCAGTGGCACCCGGGTAAGGTAAGAGCGTTGCGCTGGTTCAATCAATGTCGAGCGGCGGCACGTTTCGTGACGCTGGGAAACACGCTACCAACGTGAGGCGACAGATGGAACTCCGACTGAAGGGACGCAAGGTCGCCATCCTGGCGACGGATGGAGTGGAGCAGATCGAGCTGGAGCAGCCGCGCCGCGCGCTCGATGCGGCGGGCGCGCTCACGCACCTCGTATCGCCGAAGCAGGATTCCATTCAGGCGATGAATCATGACGTGAAAGGTGCCTGCATTCCCGTGGATCGTGTGTTGAGCGAGGTGCGCGCGTTGGACTACGACGCGCTGGTCCTGCCGGGTGGCGTCGCCAATCCTGACGTCCTTCGCACGGACGAGGCGGCCGTGCAGTTCGTTCGGGAGTTCATGCTGGCAGACAAGCCCGTGGCGGCGATCTGTCACGGCCCCTGGATGCTGGTGGAGGCGGACGCCGTGAGGGGCCGAACGCTCACGTCGTGGCCTTCGCTCAAGACGGACATCCGCAACGCTGGAGGACAGTGGGTGGATGAGGTGGTGCACGTGGACGACACGTTGGTCACCAGCCGGAATCCGGGCGACCTGCCGCAATTCTGCGCCGCGATCGTGCGCGAATTCGCCGGCCGTTTTGATGAGACCCGGCCGGACGCGGTGACGGAGCAAGGTGTTCCGGTCGGCGATTCGCCGCCGGGTCCGAGCGCCGTAGATGGAGAGGGTGCGGCCAGGCGCTAGGAACTCAGCTTTATCGCACAAAGCACTTGACTGTAATTGCGCACGCCGACATTCTACAGCATGACACGCGTCCTCCCGCTGAACCCGTCCGCGCCGCCCGAAATGCAGGCGCGGGCGATGGACAACCTCCGGTTCATCCGGCAGACGATGGAGGCGGCGGCCACCTTCACCGCCGTGTCCGGATGGGGCACAGTGCTCATCGGCGTGACGGCAATGGGGGCGGCGGTCCTCTCGTCGGCCACGCACAGCCCCACGCGATGGGTGTTCATCTGGCTGTGCGAGGGATGCCTCTCCATGGGCATTTCGGTGTACACCATGGCCAGGAAGGCTCACGCAGCGAACCTGCCCCTGTGGTCCGAGCCGGCACGCAAGATTCTGTTCAGCTTCGCGCCGCCCATGCTCGTGGGGGCGCTCCTCACCCTGCTGTTCTTCGAGCGGGGATTGCTCGCGCTGCTGCCGGGCGTGTGGATGCTCCTGTACGGCGTCGCCGTGATTGCGGCCGGCACGTTTTCCGTGCGCATCGTGCCAGTGATGGGCATCGCCTTCATGATCGTGGGCGTCGTGGCGCTCTTCGCCCCGCCATCGTGGGCCACGACGTGCATGGCGGTGGGGTTCGGGGTGTTGCACATCTTTTTTGGCACCTTGATCGCCCGGAGGCATGGTGGCTAAACACGGAACGGCATCGGATGCACCCGTCCAGTCGGGCGGGCATCGAGGCGGTGCGCAGGCGTTGCGATCCATCAATGGCGCGGCGCCCGCCGTGGAGTCAGGCACGAGTGCACTTGCGCTCGACCGCCTGATTCACGAGCGGATGCGACTGGGCATCGTGAGCGCACTCGCGGTGAACGAATCCCTCACGTTCAACGAGCTGAAGCGGCTCATGCAAACCACCGACGGCAACCTGAGCGTGCATGCGCGCAAGCTGGAAGACGCCGCCTACGTCACGTGCAGAAAGTCATTCGAGGGGCGCGTTCCCCGGACGCAATACACGATCACGACAAAGGGGCGTCTCGCGCTGGAGCGATATCTGGATCACATGGAGGCGCTCATTCGCGCCACCCGGGAGCGCTGAGACGCCGATGTCGATGTCACGACACGCTGCACCACAGGTGCACACCAGCTTCGTTGGTCCTCACCTGGCCATCATCATGGATGGCAACGGACGGTGGGCAACCGCCAACGGATTGTCGCGGCCCGCAGGCCACGAGGCCGGACTGCGCACCGCGCGCGACATCGTCGAGGCGGCGGTGCGCGAGGGGGTGGGAACCCTCACACTGTACGCGTTCTCCGCGGACAACTGGAAGCGGCCGTCCCCCGAAGTCACCGCGCTCATGCGACTGTTCCGCCGCGCCCTCATCGGCGAGGCGAAGCGCTGCCTCGAGAACGGCGTGCGGCTCACCATCCTGGGCCGTCGCGATCGCCTTCCCTCGTCGCTCCGCCACACCGTGGAGCAGGTGGAGTCCCTCACGAGTACGGGCACGCGCATGCACCTGCGCGTGGCGGTGGACTACTCCGCTCGCGATGCGGTGATACGAGCCGCGGCGGCCATGCGTGGTAACGGGGTCTCGCGCGAAGCCTTCAGCGAATTGCTCGCCCGCGTGGACCACGACGCCATGCCCGCGCGTGAAGTGGACCTGGTCATCCGCACCGGGGGCGAGCAGCGGCTCAGCGACTTCCTGCTCTGGGAGTGCGCCTACGCCGAGCTGTGCTTTACCCCCTGCCTGTGGCCCGATTTCGGCGCCCCAGAACTAAACGACGCCCTCGCCGATTATCACGGCCGAGAGCGTCGCTACGGAGGCGTGGGGCTGGCTTAAGCCAGCGCGCTGACCATCAGGCGGATCTGCTTCTCGGCCTTGCGCAAGCGGCGCGAGACCTCCATCTGGGAGATGCAGAAGCGGCGCGAGAGCTCGGCCTGGGTCAGATCCTCCAGGTAGCGGAGGCGGATCAGCTCGGAGAGGTTCTCGGGGAGGGCGCGGATCGCTTCCGCGAGCATCAGGCGCTCGTCGCGGTCATCGGCGTGCGCCGTCGAGGGGTCGGCCAAGGTGTTGATCAGCGAGCGCTGCTCGTCCTCGTCGCCTTCGGTCTCCTGGTCCAGCCAAATCACCGAGACGCGGCGGGCGTAGACGCGGGCTTCGTCAATCTGGGCGGTGGTGACAGCCAGCGCCTCGGCAAGCTCATGGGCGGTGGCTTCGCGGCCCAGCTGGTGGTTGAGATCCTGGGTCATGGTGCGCAGGCGGTAGGAGAGCTCTTGAAGCGCGCGGGGGCCGCGCACCAGAGCCTGGCGATCGCGCAGGTAGTGGCGGATGTGGCCCGTGATGAAGTGGATGGCGTAGGTCTTGAAGCTGGTGTTGTGGCCGGCCTCGTAGCGGTTGATGGCTTCGAGCAGGCCAATCGAGCCCACCTGGATCAGGTCGTCCACCGGATCGGTGCTGCGCCTGGCCAGCCCGCGGGCAATCTTGTTCACCAAAGGCAGGTAGTCGGCCACCAGCTTCTCTTTTTGCGCGGGGGTTGCGTTGGCGTAGACCTTGCTCATTCGGTGAACCTCCTGTGTCGGCTGCGTCAGCGGGATTAGCGCCCCGTCTCTTGATGTTTCTATGGTACGCGTCAGGCTGCACACGGCGTTTAGTGCAAATCTGACAAGTCCCAGTCGCTTCATTCTCTGTTACATTTGACGCAACAGGAGTAAAACCCAGGCCTGGAGCGCTTCTCCAGGACTGTTTCGCGAGTTGTATTTACGATAGTTCACGGGCTGTCAGCCAGCTTTAAATCAGCCAGCCAAGCCATTATGGCACCAATGGCCAAAAGAATGAACGGGGCGATCGTTAAGTAGTCGCCGAGTTTGGGGTATCAGGCCCCCTCGGCGAGCTCCATCCAGCGCTCGTTGGCGCCCTCTAATTCGCCCTTAACCCGCTCGTAGTCTGATTGAAGCGTCTGGCTCTTGGTGATGTCCTGGTAGGAGTCGGGATCGCCCAAGGCTTTTTCAAGTGCGTTTAAACGCTCCTCGAGATCCATCACCAGCTGCTCGGCGCTCTCCAAAGCCCGCTCCTGCTTGTAGCTGAGCTTGGCGGGCTTGGTGCTGGTCTGCCGGGCGGCGACGGGGGTGGCGGCCGCTTCGGCCTGGCGGGCCGCCTCCAAGGCGGCCTGGCGCTCATCCTCGCGCTTGCCCAGGTAGTAGGTGTAGTTGCCGCTGTAGAGGGTAGCCTGGCCATTCTCCACGTGCAGGACGTGGGTCGCCGCGTTGTCCAGGAAGAAGCGATCGTGCGAAATGAGCACCGCCGTGCCATCGAAGGCGCTCAAAGCCTCGGCCAGCTCCTCTTTGGCGCCTAGATCCAGGTGGTTGGTCGGCTCGTCCAGCAGCAGCACGTTGTGGGGCTTCAGCAGCAGCTTGGCGAGCGCCAGGCGGCTGCGCTCGCCGCCCGAGAGCTTGCGGATGGGCTTGAAGACGTCCTCGCCGCGGAAGAGGAAGCAGCCCAGCAGCGTGCGGATGCGCGTGACGCCCACCGTCTCGTCCACCGCCCAGGCCTCGTCGATGACCGTGTTCTCGGGGTCCAGGCTCTCGGCCTGGTTCTGGGAGAAGTAGCCCGGGTTCACGCGCAGGCCAAACGCCACCTCGCCGGTGGTGGACGTCTCTTGACCCGCCAGCAGCTTCATCAAGGTTGACTTGCCCGCGCCGTTGGGGCCCACCAGGGCCAGGCGCATGCCGCGATCCAGCTCCAGCCGCTTGATGTGGAAGAGCGGGCCCTTGCCGTAGTCCTTCGAGAGATCCGTGA
>JACMOE010000485.1 GCA_014378185.1 Gemmatimonadaceae bacterium
ACGCCTCCCGAAGTCGGGGCACTCGGCGTGCGGTATCTGGGCACATACCTGCTGGGCGCCCCGCTGATCTTCGGCTTCTTTGCCGTGGATGCCGCGTTTCGCGCTGCCGGCGATACGCGCACGCCATTCCTGTTGCTGAGCGCGTCCGTTGCCGTCACGCTCGTGCTGGATCCCGTGCTCATCGTGGGTTGGGGGCCGATTCCTGCGCTTGGCGTTGCCGGTGCGGCCATCTCCACAATTGGCACGCGCGCCGTCGCGTTCGCGCTCGGACTCACCATCGTGGGTCGCCGCGGCGTGCTCAAGGTGGGGCGTCCTGATTGGCGCACGCTCCGCCAGGTAATGCGCATCGGGCTGCCCACGGCAGTGACAGGGGTGGTGTTCTCGCTCATCTACGTGCTGGTCACGCGCACCGCCACGCAGTTCGGCACGCCCGCGCTCGCCGCGCTCGGCATCGGGCACCGGGTGGAGAGCTGGCTGTTCATGATCGCCGTTGGCTTCGGTGCGGCCACCGCGGCAATCGTGGGACAGAATCTTGGGGCGGGACGTCCCGACCGCGCCGCGCGCGCCGGTTGGATCTCGGTAGGCTTCTGTTCGCTGTTCGGCGTGGCGGCGTGCGTCGTGGAGCTCATCATGCCGGAGCGCTTCGCGGCGATCTTCAGCCACGACCCCGCCGTGATAGCCGAGGCGGCAAAGTACCTGCGGATCGCCGCATTTTCGCAGCTCGGGATATGCGCCGAGATCGTGCTCGAGGGCGCGCTGGGCGGAGCGGGGCATACCATGGCGCCGATGTTGACGTCCACGTCGATCACCGCGCTTCGCATTCCGCTCGCGGCCTGGGCGGCCACGCGCTATGGCAGCTCGGGGTTGTGGTGGACCATTTCCCTCACCGCACTGGCGCGTGCCGTGGGCATGCTGGCTATCTGGAAGGCCGGCCGGTGGAAGCACACGTCGATCGCCTGAGGGCTGAAAGCGAGCCGTCCAGCGAGCGCAGCTCGCGACCCGTCACCTGGATGGCTTGAACTTCTCCATCGACGGAGTACCCGGCCCTTCGCTCGAAACGATCCGGCCCAGGTACGTCGCCCCCTTGAGGGGATCGAGCGACCCGGTGCCATGATGCAGCTCGCTCGCGAATTCTCCACCGGCGAGCAGCACGAACATGGTGTAGTACATCCACGTCAGCAGCAGGATCACGCCGCCGATCGTCCCATACGTCTTGTTGTAGGAGCCAAAGTGCTGGACGTACAGGCGGAACAGCAGCGTCGCGAGAATCCAGAGGATGGTGGTGATGATGGCCGCCGCGATGAGGTGCGACCATTGCTGCTGGACATTCGGCAGCAGCTTGAACAGCAGCACACACAACGCGACGACGAAGGACGCCGCCACCACCAGCTGGAGTGCCGTGAACAGGCCCACACCAAAGGCGCCGAGGTGCAGGGCGTTTCCCACCCGGGCGGAGATCACCTCGCCGTCCAGGAAGACGAACGTGGCCGCAAAGACGATGAGGCCGGCGAGCAGCAGGCAGGCGAGCCGTAGCGCGATGCGCTTCCACAATGGCCGCGTTTCGCTCACGTCATAGGCGACGTTGAGCGAGTCCATGAGCGTGCCGAAGACGCTCGACCCCGCCCACCCCGCGAGCAGCGCACCAAAGGACATCACCCCGGCGCCTCCACTCGACGTGATGATCTCGCCCAGTGTCTTGCGCAGCAGCGAGAGGGCATCAGGCGGCAGGGTGGTAGCCAGGCGCGAGAGCAGCGATTCCATGAGCTGCTGCCCGTTGCCGACGAGGCCGAGCAGCGGGGTCAGGAACAGCAGCAGCGGAAAGAGCGAGAAGAAGAAGTAGTACGCCGTTTCCGCGGCCAGCGAGGGAATGCGGTCGCTTCCTATCTCCTTGACGGTCTTCTTCGCCAGGGGGATGACATTGAAACCCTTGATGATCATGGGTGGGGAACGGGCAAGGCGCGGGCCAGCCGCTGCGTGGTGCGGCTACCGGGACGCGTGCTGCACGTCGATGCCGCCGAACAGCGTCTCCGCCCGGATCTTCAACTTGAACGGCGCTGCGTCGTAGTTGGCCGAGTACCACCCGTCGTCGCGCTTCACGAGCCCCTCATGTTCGAACCCCGCGGCGACTCGCTGCACATCGACACGAACCCCGACGCTGGCTGGCACACGGAGCGTGAGCTTGCCGAGCACCAACCGCGTGGTGACGGTGACGTCGTGCGTCCAGACGCCACCGAAGTCGAGGTCCACGCTACCGACTCCCCCGCGTACGCGCACCCGGTCGGCGTTCGCATTCGCCAGCTGCCGCGCCGTGAAGTCGGCGGCCCCCACACTCACCTCGAGGTCACGCATCCGGACACGATTCGGACGTGTGAACAACAGGGTCGCGTCCGTGGCGCCGCACTCCAGGCGCAGCGACTGGAGCATCATGTCGCCCAGGTCGAGCGAAGACTGCGTGCCACCGAACTCCAGCTCCAGGTCGAGCGGCACCGCGCGCGGCAGCGTAAGGCGCAACTCGCCGGACTCCCGGCTCGACGACGAGCGCAGGCCACTGCCGCGCGATTCCAGCCCCAGCGATGTGCTCCGCTGATCGGCGTCGTGGCGATGCAGGGGAACGGATCGCAACTCGTCGTATCGCAGGTGCATCGAGTAGAGCAGGGGATCGCTCGTGCCGCGCACATCCACTCGGCCCGCGGCGTACTGCACGCGAATACGCTGCGGCAATGTGTCGCGAAGCTGGCGCGAGATGTCCACGCTGCGCCACATGGGACCACCCTGGGCCTGGGCGAGGCCGGGCACGAGGGCGGCCAGCGTGGCCACCATGCGAGACCATTTCATGTTACCGCGCCTCCCGGGCGCCGACAGTCCGTCGCGCGGCCACGACGCCCGCAACGGGCGTGGGCGTCTGCCAGGCGGCGAGTTCGACTGGCCGCGTGCCCGCCGCCACCCGCCGGTGCGTACCCGCACGCGAGAGGATCGCGGCACCGAGGCCGAGCGTTGCCGCCGCCCATGTGGCGGCAAGCGCGGCTGCGCGGACCATCGAAGCGGCGAGGGGGACCCACGTGAGCGCCGCACCCACCATCCACAGGGCAAGGAATACGGTCACGCCCGCGAAGAGTGCGCCGAAGGCACGCGCTCGTGCCGACGCATCGCCACCGCGCCAGATCGCGCTACCCACCAGCCGCGCAACGGCAAGAAAGCCCAGCCTGACCAGGCCCGCCACGGCAGTGGCGTACGCGACCACCGCGAACGGGATGAGCAGGATGCCGATGATGGTCAGTGCGAGCGCGATGATCAGGACGAGCAATCCGGGCAGCACGAACAACTGACCCAGCACACCGTACCAGAATGCTCGGGCAAACCGGGCCTCCAGCGTGGAGGTCACCTCCTCCAGGTTGGGACCGGCGAACAGCAGCACCCCAATTGCGATGATGAGGAGGATGCCGAACGAGCCGGACACGACCCGGATCGAGTCCATGGTGTGCTGCGCGGCGGTACGAACGTCCTGGCGTGCGGCAATGGCACCAACCACGCCTGGCAATGCGGACATCGTCCGCAACTCGCCACCCACCAGGCCGCTGTCAGCGATGACGCGCCCGCCCACGGCCAGCACGTCGCCGGTGACGAAGCCACCACGGTGGACCGTCACGTCACCGGCCAGACTGACGACGGACCCCTCCACCCGCCCAAATACCTCGACCGGTCCACGGGCGACGATCGTCCCCTTGGCGACCGTGCCGGCCGCGATCATGCGCCCACCCGCTGTCACGCTGTCGGCGACGGGCAGACCGGCAACCTGCTCACCACGCCGCAACC
>JACMOE010000486.1 GCA_014378185.1 Gemmatimonadaceae bacterium
CCGCGGCGGAGCACGCCACCGCAACCACACCGAGCAGCGCGACGGCACGCAATTGCGTCGCGCGATGACGCCGTACCGGGCACGCGATGCCGATCAGCGGGCCACCGCGAGTGCGTCGTCCAACCGCTCGAGCGTCAATCCTATTTCGGCGTCCCCATGCGCCGCGGACATGAAGCCGGCTTCGAACGCCGACGGGGCGAGATACACGCCCCGATCCAGCGCCGCATGAAAGAATCGACGGAACAGCTCGACGTCGGCAGTTCGCGCATCGGCGTACGATCGCACAGGCTCGGCGCGGAAGAAAAACCCGAACATCGAGCCGGCACTGTCCGCGGTGAACGGCACACCGCGACGAGCCGCGATGTGTCGCAGCCCTTCCACGAGCGCACGCGTACGCTGCGCGATGCCCGCGTGCACTGCCGGCGTGAGTGCCGTGAGTGTGGCGATGCCCGCGGCCATGGCGAGCGGATTGCCGGACAGCGTGCCCGCCTGATACATCGGCCCGGCAGGCGCCACGAGTTGCATGAGATCCCGGCGCCCGCCATACGCCGCCACGGGCAGGCCGCCGCCGATCACCTTGCCGAGCGTGGTGAGGTCGGGCACCACGTGGAAGTACGCTGCGGCGCCGCCCGGTGCCACGCGAAAGCCGGTCATCACTTCGTCGAACACCAGCAGCGCCCCGTGCTCCGTGGCCAGCCGGCGCAGCGCGGGCAGGAATTCCGCATGGGGTGCGATGAAGCCGGCGTTGCCCACAAAGGGCTCGACAAAGATGGCCGCAATGCGCTCACCATGCTGCCGCATGATCGCGTCAACCGCGCCAATATCGTTGAACGGCGCGGTAAGCGTGAGCGCGGCCAGCGCCTCGGGAACGCCCGGCGAGTTGGGCAGGCCAAGCGTCGCCACCCCCGAGCCCGCGCGCACGAGAAAGCTGTCGGCATGGCCATGGTAGCAGCCGTCGAACTTGAGCAGCAGGTCGCGCCCGGTGGCCGCGCGCGCGAGGCGGAGCGCACTCATGGTTGCCTCCGTTCCGCTCGAGACGAAGCGCATCATCTCCACGTGCGGCATGCGCTGGCGTACGAGCGTGGCCAGGGCCACTTCAAGCCCGTTGGGGATGCCGAAGCTCGTACCCCGTGCCATCGTGTCGCGCAGCGCATCCAGCACAACCGGCGACGCGTGTCCGAGCACGAGCGGCCCCCACGACAGCACGTAGTCGATGTACTCGTTGTCGTCCACATCCCAGGTGCGGGCGCCCTCACCGCGCGCCACGACGAACGGCTCGCCGCCCACGCCACCAAACGCGCGAACGGGGGAGTTCACACCGCCGGGAAACAGGTCGCGCGCGAGTGCCATGGACGCATGGGATCGCACCGTGGCGCGCGACGGAACCGCGGTGTTCGTCGTCACCGCCCGAAGCTTCCCATCGACGTGGACATCACGGGAAGCGACCGAGCACGCCGCGTCGGCACGCCGGCGGCATCGACAACCCGCAACAGCGTGGCGGTGAAGTCCACGTCATCCTCGATCCCCTCGATCACCGCATCGATGATCGTGCCGGGGGCGAGATGCTCCGCGCCCTGCACGAATGCAATGCCGTCCACGTCGTCCGCCTGCCACACGGTTCGACCCTGTGCTTCACCATCCACCACGCGGTCCACCATCGTTCGCGCCGTGCGACCGATGAACCGTTCGTACCGCTCGGCGGTGATCTGTCGCTGCAACTCCATCAGCCGCTCTAAACGCTGCCGCTTCACCGACTCGGGCACGTCGTCAACCATCTCCGCCGCCTTCGTCCCTTCCTGCGGCGAATACGTGAAGGCGCCGACGCGCTCGAATTGCGTCTCCTCGAGAAAACCCATGAGCTGCGCGAAGTCCTCGTCCGTCTCCCCCGGAAAGCCGACGATGCACGTGGTGCGGATGGCGAGGTCAGGCACCACCTCGCGCACCCTCTGCACGCGGTCGCGAATGGTGCGCTGCCGCTCGGGGCGGCGCATGCGCGCGAGCACGGCGTCGGACGCGTGCTGCATGGGCATGTCGAGGTAGGGCAGGATGCGCGGCTGCCCCGCCATCACCTCCAGCAGGCGAGGCGTGATGCCCGACGAGTAGAGGTACAACATCCGGAGCCAGGGAATGCTCGTTTCCTTCACGAGGGATTCGAGCAACTCCGGCAGCGTGAAGCCATCGCGCCGGTCGCGGCCATAGTGCGCGAGATCCTGCGCCACGAGATTGACTTCCCGCGCGCCCTGTGCCTCGAGCAACTGCGCCTCGCGAACCACCTCGTCCAGCGCGAAGGACCGGTGCTTGCCCCGCATCAGTGGAATGGCGCAGAAGGCGCATCCATGATCGCAGCCTTCACTCACCTTGAGATACCGGATGTGCGGGGTGTCACCGGTAAAGAGCCGCACGCCTGGATGAATGGAAGGCACGTCGTCGACGAGACCGCGCGCCACGAGTTCCGGCAGCAAGCGATCCATCTCGGAGGAGCCGAGGAACAGGTCCACCTCCGGCAAGGCTTCCTCGAGCTCGCCCTTGTGGCGCTGGACCATGCAGCCCACCGCAACGACGGCCTTGCACACGCCAGCCGCCTTGTGCTCGCCGGCCTGGATGATGGCGTCGAGCGACTCCTTCTTGGCCGCATCGATGAAGCCGCACGTATTGATCACGATCACCTCGGCCTGCGAGAGATCGTCCGTGTACTCGGCTCCGCGGTCGGCCAGTTGCGCCAGGTACCGTTCGCTGTCGACCGTGTTCTTGTCGCAGCCCAGTGTGATGAAGCCGAGTTTCATGCGGGAGAGCAGAGGGCAGACGGCGCGGTAGCGCCCGGAACCCGTGTAGGCCGAAGATGTGCAACAGAATCCGTAAATATAACTTGCTCGGTGACTTGGCTCCAGTTTCCCACCCGTGATCCTGACCGTGCCTTCCCCGTTCCGTACCGTTTCCACGCTGGTCGGTGTGCTGCTCGCCTGTCATGACGACCGGCCGCACGTCTTCCAGGCACCGCCGCGCCCCGCAGCGCGTCCAACCGCGTCGGCTGGCTCGTCCCCGAGTCCATCACCGTCGCCCAACGTACAGATCGGCACGTTCGGAGCGGAGGCGCGAATTACCGCGGTGCGCGACGCGTCCACCGGCGCCCCAATCGTCCTCACCAACATCACGGAGCCCATCGAGGTGGAGACTCTGGTCGCTCGCGGACCGGGCCGGCCCCTGAACGAAGGCGGCCGCGTGGAGCTGGTGCTGCATGGCGCCGAGGAGGCGAGTCAGATCCTGGTGCTGGATGCACCCGCGCCGACGATCGTTGCGCACGTCTTCACGGTGCCCGTTGCGGCAGACGGCCGCACCGGCCTGCGGGCTGGTCACTACACCATCGACGTAAGCATTCGCGGCGGGGACGGCCGGTTACTGGCGACGTCCGTGCCCTTGCACCTGGAAATCCGGGGATCGCCGTAAGACCTAGCGGTAGTTGCCGAACTGGAGCTGCACGCCAAAGTCCATCGACCTGAGCAGCGTCATCACCTCCTGCAGGTCGTCGCGCGACGGCCCACTGACCCGGACCTGCTCACCCTGGATCGCGGCCTGCACCTTCTTGAGCTTTGCGTCCTTGATGGCGGCGGCAACTTTCTTCGCCGTCTCGCCGTCGGGCTCCATCTTGGGCTTCACGTCGCGGCGCACCGTGTCGCCGGCGGCCTGCCTGAGCTCCCCGATGTCGAGGTTCTTCACGGGCACGCCGCGCTTGATGAGCTTCGTCTGCACGATGTCGAACAGCGCGGTCATCTGGAAGTCGCTGTCGGCCACGAGTGCAATGAGGTTCTCGGCGCGCTTGAACTCGATGGTCGCCTTCGACCCCTTGAAGTCGTAGCGTTGCGCCACCTCCTTCTGCGCCTGGTTGATGGCGTTGTCGACTTCCTGGAGGTCGACGCCAGTGGTGACGTCGAACGAAGCGGTAGGAGGCATAACCAGAGGCGAAGTTAAAAGGCAGTACGAAAAAAAGACTTGAAGTACAGAGTACTTCAGTACCCAACGCAGTACGAGTACAACTGCAGTCTGGACGATACGTTGCGACGAAGCCGGCCGAGCTACCGCGTTTCGTCCATGCGTCGTGGTACTGGTACTGAGTAAGCTACTGAGTACTTAGTACTGCGAGTCTTTGGTTGGTACTCGCCGTTGATCTATCCGAGATATGATTCGAGCGCCCGCGCCCGCGACACATGCCGCAGGCGCGACAACGCCTTCTCCTTGATCTGTCGCACCCGCTCGCGCGTGATGCCAAGGAGGGCGCCGATCTGTTCGAGCGTCATCGGCTCCTCGCCGTCGAG
>JACMOE010000487.1 GCA_014378185.1 Gemmatimonadaceae bacterium
AACACCGGTAGCAATGGTTCCAGTTCCAGCACGGAGCTGCAGGTGGACTCGGACCACAGTGAGCAGTTGGGCAGCTTCACGGCGTGGGCCGGGCAGCCGGTGCGCCCTGCGCTCGGCACTGCAATTGTCGGCGGTTCCGCGGCGACGTCGGCCAGTGTCGCGTTCAGTGAATCCGCGAATGGCAGCACGACCGATGCTCTGCAGGTGTCCGCAATTCCCATTCACTTGAATTACGGCACTGTGGACGGCGATGGCGGCGGCTGCTTCTATTCGGGTCGGCTCAAGGACGCCTTCGCACTGGGCGTTTGTACTGGGTGGAATGCTGCCGGGGCGGGCGACACGTACGTGCAGTATCAGCGCTTCGCCAACCGGATCGTTTACGTCTCCATGAACTACGCCTCGTCGTACGATCCAGCCAACGGCGTGTTGGTTGCCAATTCATACTATCTGGACGCTGGCACCGCTCTCGGCGGCCGCACTTTTGTGGCATATGGCGCGACAGCCACGTTCGCTTTCTATCTGGATGGTGGAAATTTCACGCTGGCGGCCAATCCCACCGTGACGCTCCTGTCGGCTCCATATGATGCGACCACGCCCAGGCGGTGCAGTTTGCCATCCGCGACTGCCGGAGGTACCGTGTATGGGTGCGACCAGTTTTTTGACAATGGTGTCTTGACGACTGGGCATATCGTTACCGGGGATCCAAACTCGGCGCCGTAGGGTTCGGGACGTACGTATTTCAGAGATCTACCCGCCATGACGGGTAGATTTTTTTTGCCTTTCATCGGCTCAGGCGTCCCGGGTGCAACGACCCTTTAACGGCAGTGCAAGTGCAACATTTCTATCAAAATTGTATAGTTCTTTGCCATTGTCTCAAGGCACTACGACATTTAGACTGATTCTCGTAGAACAGACGGCCGCTCGAACCCTGGCTGCCGAACCCTTCTCTCCCCTGAGTCCCATGCGAAATCATCTTGTGCGTCTGTCCCTGGTTGCTGTTGCCGCGATGACCCTGTCGGGTTCCGCGCAGGCCCAGACAACGAACATGTCGGCGACTGCTACGGTTGTGACGCCCCTGACGGTCACCAAGGTGACCGACTTGGCCTACGGCACCGTTTACCCGGGTCTGGACAAGATCATCAGCGGCGCGTCGAACTCCACGCTGATGGGCAAGTTCACGGTCGCCGGTTATAGCACAGCGACGGTGTATATCTCCTTCACCCTGCCTGCGAATCTTGCCGGCTCCGGCAGTTCGGCGGGCCAGTCGCTTCTCATCGACACCTGGAACGGATATCAGGGTGTTGGCGCCACGCAGAACACGGGCGGCACCGCGTTTACTCCTTCGGTCTCCACATCGTCCGTCCTGCTGGGCGCCTCCGCGTCGAATGTCTTTGTCGGCGCATCGGTGCATCCCACGTATACTCAGGTGGCCGGTCCGTACACGGGTACCATTGTCATGACCACGGTGTACAGCGGAAGCTGATGGCTCGCGGTCGATGTGACATGCGCCGGCCGGAGCAATCCGTCCGGCGCATTTTCTTTTTCTCCAGCTTCGAGATATCGTGAGAATTCGTCGCCTGCTGGCACCAGTCCTGGCAATCTGCGCGACGACGGCACCCTCGTCGCCACGTCTTGCGCCATCATCGAGCGTAACTGCAACCATTCGCCTGTCCGGTACGGCGGAGGCGGGGGGTGCCGTCCGTTGGCGGGTTGCGTCTGTTACGTCTGGTGAAGCGCGCTCGTCCGAAGGTGTTGCGGCGCCTCCCAGCCTCGCCGTGACGGTGCAGAATGCACTGGCGTGGGGCACGGTGTATCCCGGTACACCAAACCGGGTGCAGACCACCAGCGTACCATCGGGTGCCACGCTTGGCATCTTCAAGCTCACTGGCAGCAGCATCAAGACGAATCCGACGGTCCAGAACCAGTTTCAGTGCTACTTTGGCTTCCCCACCACCGCGACAAGCGTCACGCCGGCGGGATCGATGCCAGTGTTGTTCCTCGAGTCAGGTTATACGTATGGCGCCTTCAACACCGTACCAACTGCGCCCGGCACGGCGATCGACCTCACCCAGTACTCGTCGACGGCCACGCAGTACGTCAATCGCCTGACCGGCACCGCTTACACGTTCTATTTCTTCATTGGCGGAAAGGCGAGTCCGTCCGTGACTCAGACCGCCGCCAGCTACACTACCACCATCT
This sequence comes from Gemmatimonadaceae bacterium, assembly GCA_014378185.1. Lineage (GTDB taxonomy): Bacteria > Gemmatimonadota > Gemmatimonadetes > Gemmatimonadales > Gemmatimonadaceae > AG11. The sequence goes on from JACMOE010000487.1 coordinate 2,200, forward strand.
CGATCACTTGCTCCCTCACTGGTTTGTAGCGTCGCGCGCCGCGCTGGTCGCGGTCGTCGCCCTTGGTGTGATCGCCGATTGCCGGCCTGCGCACGCGCAAGGCGTGCTGGTGGCCCCCACGGTCATTTTCGCCAACAGCCGCACCAGATCCGCCACCATGGACCTCATCAACACCAGTGCCGGGCCCAGCGAAATCACCGTCGAGACGCAATTCGGGTATCCCGTCACCGACTCCGCGGGCGGGATCAGCGTACTGCTGGTGGATACGGCCGACGCAGGCGCACCCTCGATCGCAAAGTACGTGGTGGCGTACCCGCGAAAGGTGACGGTGGCGGCCGGCGCCAAGCAGACGATCAGGCTCCTGGTCAATCCGCCCGCGACCCTTCCTGACGGCGAGTACTGGAGCCGCATCATCATCACGTCGCGGGGCGGTCCGTCCAGGCTGTCGGCGCGCTCGACCACAGACACCAATGCCATCCAGGTAGGTGTCACCCTGGTGGTGCGTACGGTGACAACACTTCTCTACCGGAAAGGCGTGGTGACTGCCGCGGTGACGGCCTCGGGATTGAGCGCCGATCAGGTGGGCGATTCCGTAATCGTTCGGGCGCGGATCGCCAGGGCAGGTACCGGTGTGTTCCTCGGCATGGCCCACCTGGAGCTGATGGACGACGCTGGAAGGGTCATTGCCCTGCTCGAGCGGCAACTTCCTGTGTACTACCCCCTCGCGCCTCGCTACAGCCTTGCCGTCCCCCAGGGCGCGCGCGGCCCGTACTCCGTCCGCCTCAGGCTGGCCAACGATCGTGACGACATACCGATGAAGGATCGCCTTCCATTCGCGCCGGTCATCGAGACGGTCAAAGTTAAGTAATTGTAATAGAATTGTTCATTGCGTTGTAGAAGTAGGCTATTATACTCCCAATGTGTCCGTATTTGATCGCTGTCGGACAGCTGGTGACTAATCTATGCACTCCTTCGTAAAGGACCATGTCATGAAGAATCTCGTCAAGTTCACAGCGCTGGCCGTCGCGATTCTTGGCACGGCCTCGGTTGCCGGAGCGCAGGCATCGTTGAACTCCTCGCTCACCGCGACGGCTGCGGTTGGCGCAAGCATCTCGATCACGCCCGCGAACATCTCGTTCGGAACGGCGTATCGGAACCAGGGTCCCAAGACCGTCCTCGAGAACAGCGCTGCAGCAGCCTCGTTCCTGATTCTTGGTACGGGTGCGACCACGGTTGGAACTTCGATCACGGCGCCTTCGACGCTCAACTCCACGGCGACGCCCACGAATACGCTGCCTGTCACCTGGACGTACACGAGCCTCTCCAGCAATGCGCTGTGCAGCACGGCAGCCGCTGGCTCAGGGACCGCCATCACCACGCTGCTCCTTGACGGCGCCGCCGGCGGAAACGGTAACGGCCGCATCTGCATCGGTGGCACCATCACGCCTGCCGTGAGCCAGGCCATTGCGACGGATTACACGGGCACGATCAACATCACCGTCGCGTTCCCGTAAGGCCTGCCACACCTGGTTGTTGATGCAAAGAAGAGCGCCGGCGGGTAAACCGCCGGCGCTCTTTCGTTGCGAGACAGTCGCAAGCCTCGTCTACGTGCAGATGCCCGGACCGCGATGCACGCGACGGTGTATCAATACGCACTATCGCGAAGATCCCCTCGCTTGATCCATGGCCTCCCATGACTCTGCTCCGTTCGACTTCCCTGTTCGTCCTGCTCGCAGCCGTTGCCCCAGGGTGGGCTCCGACGCGCGCGCAGGCGGTGCTCGTGGCGCCCACCGTGGTCTTCATGGACCACCAGACCCGTTCGGGCTCCATCGAACTCGTGAACACGGGCGCGGAGGCTACTGAGGTAACCATCGGCACGCTGTTCGGTTATCCGGTCACGGATTCCGCGGGCCGCATCAGCGTCATGATGTCCGACCATCCGGATCCGTCGCAGCCTTCGGCCGCGGATTGGGTCGTGGCCTATCCCACTCACGTCGTGATTCGCCCAGGGGCGCATCAGATCATCAGGCTGCTGTCGAAAGCCACGTCTGCGCTGCCGGACGGTGAATACTGGACGCGCCTGGTGATCAGCGCTAAGGGCGGTGCGGTGAAGCTCTCCGAGGTGCGCGCCGCCGACACCGCGGCGATTCGCGTGGGCGTGTCGCTCGAGGTGCGGACGATCATCGCGTTGCTTTACCGGAAGGGCGCTGTCACAACGGGCCTCGTGGTGGGTGCCCCGAGCACCCGCATCGTCAACGATTCGGTGGAAGTGCGCCTGCCGCTCAAGCGCCAGGGAAACGCTGCCTTCCTCGGGATGTTGCGGCTCTCGCTGGTGGACGCGAACGGGACGGAAGTCTCACGCGCCGAGCACCAGACGGCGGTGTACTACGACCTGAATCCCGCGTGGCGCCTGCCGCTCGACCGTACACGCAAGGGACCGTTTACCGTGCGGGTGACGCTCGACAATGCGCGAGACGACGTCCCATCGCGCGTGCGACTGCCTTTCGCGCCGGTCGACAAGACGGTCGCGCTCACTCCCTGACGCAGTCTGTACCAGCATGAGCCGGTTTACACGGCGTACCGCATGCGCCGCGCTCTTCTTGGCTAGCCAGGTGTTGGGCGGTGTAGCGCACGCGCAGGTGCCGGTGCCCGCGGCGCCGCTGCCCACCGCGAGGGACACCAGTGTTGAACCGGTCGTCGTTGATATCCGCTTCGCCAAGGTGGCTG
>JACMOE010000488.1 GCA_014378185.1 Gemmatimonadaceae bacterium
CCCCGAGCCCGCGTACGACTTCCGCGACGCCGCCGCGCCGAGCGCACCTGCTGACGCCTGCACCGCGATCTGTCCGGGAATCACTTCCTTTGCGTCGAGGAAGGGCATCATGCGGCGCATCGCGCGGCCCACCGCCTCGATCTGGTGCGACGACTCGGCGCGTCGGCGATCCTCGAACGTGGGACGGGCGGCGCGATTTTCCTCGATCCACCGACGCGCGAACGTTCCATCCTTCACCTCGTCCAGCAGCTTCTGCATCTCGCGCTTCGTCTCGGCGGTCACGATCCGGTCGCCCGCGGTGTAGTCCCCGTACTCCGCGGTGTCGGAAACGGAATGGCGCATGTAGTTGAGCCCACCGCGATACATGAGGTCCACGATGAGCTTGAGCTCGTGCAGGCACTCGAAGTACGCGATCTCCGGCTGGTAGCCATTTGCGACGAGCGTCTCGAAGCCGGCCTTCACGAGCGCGGAGGCGCCCCCGCACAACACGGCCTGCTCGCCGAAGAGATCCGTCTCCGTCTCCTCGGCGAACGTCGTCTGCAGCACGCCGGCACGCGTGGAACCGATGGCCTTGGCGTAGGCGAGTGCGTCGTCGAGCGCATGCCCGGAGGCATCGGAGTGCACGGCCACCAGCGCAGGTACGCCGGCTCCTTCGGCATACAGCTCGCGCACCCGATGACCTGGCGCCTTGGGTGCCACCATGATGACGTCGATGTCCGCGCGCGGTGCGATCTCGCCGAAGCGGATGTTGAAGCCGTGCGCAAACAGCAGCGTGTTGCCGGCGACGAGGTTCGGCGCCACGGCGTCCTCATACACGGCGCGCTGGGTGTGGTCCGGTGTGAGGATGACGATGAAATCCGCCTCGCGCGCCGCCTGTTCCGGCGTCACCACGCAAAGCCCCTCCGCCTCTGCCGACGCACGGCTGGCGGAGGACGGCTGCAGGCCGACGCGCACGTCCACGCCGGAATCGCGGAGGTTGAGCGCGTGGGCGTGGCCCTGGCTGCCATAGCCGATGATCGCGATGCGGCGGCCCGTGAGGCGTTCGAGGTGGGCATCAGCGTCGTAGTAGAGAACGGTCATTGCACGAGCTCCGGAAGTTGGGTAGCGATCGGAAGGGTGTCGAAGCGGCGCATCGCGTCCGCGAAGTGGTCCAGCAGCGTGTCCTCGTGTGCCACCTCGGCGACAGACAACACATCGATCAAGCGGGAGAGTTGTTGCACCACCTGGTGGACGTCCACCGCCTCGATGACCAGCACCATGCGGCTGGTACCCGATTGGTCCGTGCTGCCCACCACCAGGCTGGAGACGTTGTAGTCGCGCCGGCGGATGAGGCCGATGGCGCGATACAGCGCGCCCGGACGGTCGTTGAGCCGAACAACGAGCGTGTGTCGCCGGCTCGGCGGCTGGAACGTCGTCATGGACGACCCGCGTATTCGGAAGGCGCGCCGGTGGCCGGCGCGTGCGTGAGGGCATCCACCATCATCTCGCCGATGCTGCGCCCCTGCGGCACGATGGGGAACACGTTCGCCTCACGCTCCACGCGGAAGTCGATCACCACCACGCCGGGGTGATCCCAGGCCTGTTCAATGGCCGATGCAACCTGCCCCGCATGATCCACGGTGATGCCAAGGACGCCGTACGCATCGGCGAGCTTGGCGAAGTTGGGTCCGGACAGCGGCGTGCCGCTGTAGCGACGACCCTCGAACAGCTGCTGCCACTGTCGCACCATGCCGAGATACCCGTTGTTGACGATGGCGATCTTGATGTTGGTGAGCCCCTCCTGCGCCATCGTGGCGATCTCCTGGTTGGTCATCTGGAAACCGCCGTCGCCCACCACCACCCAGATGGTTTCGTCGGGCAGCGCGATGGCCGCGCCGAGTGCCGCAGGCATGGCAAAGCCCATGGTGCCCGAGCCGCCGCTGGTGATGTGCGTGCGCGGCCGCTGCCAATCGAGCAACTGCGCGGCCCACATCTGGTGCTGCCCCACGTCGGTGACCACGCGACAGTTGCCGCGGCTCACGCGAGCCGCATTGAGCGCGGCGCACACGTCATGCGGCTGGAGCGTGTCCCCTTCCGGCCGGCGACGGTATTCCTGCCGCGGCTCGAACTGTTCGCGCAGTTCGTGGACCTCGTGCAGCCACCGCTCGAGCGTGCCATCATCGCGAGCATCCTCGCCACACCTCTGCCGAGCACTCCTCTCCGCAGTGAGGGAACGCAGCACGGTGCGGGCGTCGCCCACGATGCCGAGCGTCACCTTCACGAGCTTCCCGATTTCCGACGGATCCACGTCCACGTGAATCACCGATGCGTGCGGCGCGAAGGTGGACGCCTTGCCCGTGACGCGATCGTCGAAGCGGCTGCCGATGTTGAGCAACACGTCGCAGCGCTGGATGGCGCGGTTGACGTGCACCCAGCCATGCATGCCGGGCATGCCGAGACTGAGCGGATGGTCCTGCGGAAAGGCGCCGAGCCCGTGCAGCGTGGTGATGACCGGTATGCCCGTCAACTCGGCGAGCGCGAGCAGTTCCGCCGCAGCACCGGACTGGATCACGCCATTGCCGGCGAGGATGAGGGGCCGTTTCGCGTGCGCGAGCAGGTCTGTTGCAGCGCGAATCGCGGTGGCATCCACATCGCGCAAGCGATGATCCTCGTAGCCGGGCAAGTCGAGCACCACGTTCCAGTCGGGCACCACGCTCGCTTGCTGCGCGTCCTTCGTCACGTCGATGAGCACGGGCCCCTGCCGGCCGGTGAACGCCAGGTGGAACGCCTCCGCGACCACGCGCGGAATGTCGCGCGCATCGCGCACCAGGTAGCTGTGCTTGGTGATGGGCACGGTGATGCCGATGATGTCCGTTTCCTGGAAGGCATCGGTGCCCAGCAGCGCGCTGGAGACCTGGCCGGTGATGGCCACCATCGGCGACGAGTCCATCCATGCGTCGGCAATGGGCGTGACCAGGTTGGTGGCGCCAGGTCCGCTCGTTGCCACGCAGACGCCGACTCGCCCGCTTGCGCGGGCGTAACCTTCCGCGGCGTGCCCCGCGCCCTGCTCGTGACGGCACAGCACGTGGTGCAGCCGATCCGCGTATTCCGGCAGCGCGTGATAGAAGGGCATGATGGCGCCCCCTGGCAGGCCGAAGATGACATCCACGCCTTGGCGGATGAGCGCCTCGCAGAGGATCTGCGCGCCAGTGCGCAGTGCGGGGTCCTGATGCGCACTCATTGTGCACCTCCGGCCATCGCGCGCGTACCCGACGCGGCTGACGCCTCCCATGCGGGCGCGGGCACGGCCTTCACAACACGCCGCGGCTCGGGCACCGCCAGCACGGCGCCTGCATGCGCGCTCGTGACCATGGCGGCATAGCGCGCCAGCCAGCCGCGCGTGAACTTGGGCGGCAACGCCTCCCACTCACCAGCGCGACGCTCGAGCTCCTCGACGGAGACTTCGAGGTCCATGCGCCGCGCGGCGAGGTCCATCGAAATGATGTCGCCGTCCTGCACCAGTCCGATGGGACCACCCTCTGCCGCCTCGGGCGACACATGGCCGACGCAGAGGCCGCGCGTGCCGCCGGAGAAACGACCGTCGGTGATGAGGGCAACCGACTCGCCGATGGGCATGCCCTTGAGGAGGCTGGTGAGGGCGAGCATCTCGCGCATGCCCGGCCCGCCGCGCGGCCCTTCGTTGCGCACCACGATGACGTCGCCGGCGTGGATGTGCCCGTCCATGGCCGCCGCGGTCGCGGCTTCCTCGCTGTCGAACACGCGAGCGGGACCGCGAAACACCATCTCGTGCTGCGACACTGCGCCCACCTTGATCACGGCGCCGAGTGGCGCGAGTGATCCGAAGAGCACCGCGAGGGCACCGCGCTCGCTGTGCGGGTCGTGCAGAGGACGGATGCACGCGGGATTGGTATTGGTCACGCCGGCAAGCGATTCGCCGATGGTCTGGCCGGTGACCGTCCGCGCATCGAGGTGCAGCGTGCCTGGCTTGCGCGCGAGCTCGGCGAGGATGGCCGGAATGCCGCCGGCGGCGTGGACGTCCTGCATGTGCCACTGGCGGTCGCCGTCCCACGCTGGCGAGATCTTCGCGAGGTGCGGCGTGCGCTCCGCCACCGCATTGAATCGCTCGAGTGGGTAATCCACCTCCGCCTCGTGCGCGAGCGCCAGCACGTGCAGCACCGTGTTGGTGCTTCCGCCCATCGCCACATCGAGCGCGACGGCGTTGTCGATGGCGTCCGGTGTCACGATGTCGCGGAAGGTGATGTTGTCGCGCACGAGGCGAAGAAGGTGCTCCGCCGCGCGGCGCGCGAGGTCGTGGCGTGCGGGCGAGGTGGCGAGGATGGAGCCGTTGCCCGGCAGCGCGAGGCCGATGGCCTCACAGAGGCAGTTCATCGAGTTGGCGGTGAACATGCCGCTGCAACTGCCGCAGGTGGGACATGCGTTGCGTTCGAGGTCGAGAAGGCGCGCGTCGTCGATTGTACCTGCCGCACGCTGGCCCACGGCCTCGAACACGGAAATGAGGTCTATCGTCTTGCCTGTGGAATCCACGCCGGCTTCCATCGGCCCCCCTGAGACGAACACCGTGGGCACGTTGGCACGCGCGGCGCCCATGAGCATGCCGGGCACGATCTTGTCGCAGTTGGGAATGCAGATCACGGCGTCGAAGCAGTGCGCGCGCACCATGGTCTCCACCGAGTCGGCAATGACCTCGCGCGACGGCAGGGAGTAGTGCATGCCATCGTGCCCCATCACGATGCCGTCGTCCACGCCGATGGTGTTGAACTCGAATGGAATGCCGCCCGCCGCACGGATGGCATCCTTCACCACCTTGCCAAACGCCTGGAGGTGTACGTGGCCCGGCACGATGTCCACGTACGAGTTGCAGACCGCAATGAACGGGCGGTCCCACTCGCCGTCCTTCACCTGGCCAGTGGCGCGCAGCAGGCTGCGGTGGGGCGCGCGCTCCATGCCGCGCTTGATGGTGTCCGATCGCATGCGTGCCTCTCGAGGGGGAAATGCGACCGCGGCCCGTCCGGAAGGGGACGGGCCGCGGCGACTCGAGCTGCGCGCGACCCCTCCCTTTCGAGAGAGGTCGCGGTGTGTGATGCCTTACGCCGCTGAACCCTCTCGCACGCCAATAACCTCCGTAAGCGATACGGAGACTACGGCGATAATGAGAAGGCGCGACGCGAAGATCATGATTCAGTGTGCGGGTTTGGATCGTATACCGACAGGATAGGACGGAACCGGGTGAGAGCGCAAGGGGCAACTTGCGCGACAACCATCAGTCGGCGAATGGCAGCGTGAACACGACCAGGGTGCCGTGCCCATATTCACTCTCCATCCGTATGCTGCCGCCATGCGCCTCGATGATGCCCCGCGCGATAGGAAGCCCGAGGCCAGCGCCATGCCGTCGCGCGGTGAGTTCCACACAAGCCCTGTAGAATCGGTCGAACACGTGGGCGAGCTGATCTGGAGGAATGCCGACGCCGGTATCGCGGACCTGAAATTCCGCAAATCCGCCGCGGCGCGCCACGTTGACTGACACGTGGCCGCCCGATGCCGTGAACTTCAACGAGTTGCCCACGAGATTCGAGATAGCCTGCGTGATCCGCTCGGGATCGGCCAATACATCCGTCACGTCGTCCGCAACGATCACCTCGAACCCCACCCCGCAGCCCTCCGCCAGCGGCCGCAGCGCCGTGGTGGCCGCATGCATCAGCTCGTGGATGGGCGTCCGGCGCGCCGTGACGTTGAGCCGTCCCGTTTCCAGCCGTGTGACGTCGAGCAGGTCCTGGATGAGCGTATCCATCTGTACAGCCGCCTGCAGGATGACGCGCACCCGCTCCGTGATGGGCTCCGGCAGCGCCGCCGACTCGGCGATCACGCTCATGGCCAGCATCTTCACCGCGTTGGCCGGATTGCGCAGGTCGTGCGACACGATGCCGATCATGTCGTCGCGAGCCTTCACGGCCAGGCGAAGCGCGTCCTCGGCGCGTTGTCTCGGGCTGATGTCGCGCAGCATGGCTGCATAGATCTGCTCCCCGCCCACGTGCATCTGCTGGATGGACGCCTCGGCGGGAAACTCCTCGCCGTTCTTGCGACGGCCACTGATCTGCTGGCGCTCTCCCATGGTGCGCGCAGCTCCATGGGCTGCCGCGAATCCCCGCACATGGCCGGTGTGCGTCGAGTGAAAGCGCTCTGGCAATAACGTCGCGAGCGGACGACCGCCCACTTCCGCTGCCGTCCATCCGAAGATCCGCTCCGCGCCCTTGTTGAAGAAGATGATGCGCTGTGCCTCGTCCACGGCCACCACCGCATCGGATGAGAGCGCCAGGAAGTTCACGAACAGTTCCGGCGGCAGGGTTCGGTTCATGGCGGCGCGATGAGCCGCTGCCCGTGATTCAGGCATGGATCCGATGCATGTTTGAGAACACGGCACATGTGGGGAGTTTTCCGGACAAGCTTGTCCGGCGCCAGCATCCAAAAGTTCCTTCAAGCACCCGACGGTTCACCAACCCTGAAAGGTTGAACTTTCTCCGTAACCTCATCCTACCTCCGAGAGACCACTAATGTCGAATTCCGACCGTCCCACCGACCTGATCGATACACTCGCCGTCACTCCCACGTCGCGCCGGTCCTTCCTGAAGGCGGCCTCGCTGGGTGCAGTATCCGTGGCGGGCGTGGGAACGATGGTTGCCTGCGGGAAGGCCGGGGAAACCGGCGCAGCCGCCGTGAAGCAGGCTGGAGCGGTACCCGCCGCCAATGCGGTGACCCCTGCCGCGAGCGCCCAGGCTACCGCCGACGCCATGGACGCCATGCACGAAAAGGGTATCAAGGCCTTTCCGGCAAAGACCAAGGGCAAGGGAAACCAGCTCCTGGCCCCCCGGGTGGAGAAGGGCGTGAAGATTTTCGACCTTACGGCGAGCGTGGTACAGTGGGAAGTCGAGCCCGGGCGTCTTGTCGAAGCATGGACTTACAACGGTACGATTCCCGCGCCGCAGATTCGCGTACGGGAAGGGGACCGGGTACGCATCAACCTCAAGAACGACCTGCCCGAGTCCACCGCAATCCATTTTCACGGCCTGGAACTGCCCAACGACCAGGATGGCGTGCCCTTCATCACGCAGCCGCCCATCAAGCCGGGCCAGTCGTACACCTACGAGTTCACGGTGCCGAATGCCGGCTCGCACATGTACCACTCGCACCACAACGCCACCAAGCAGGTCGGCCTCGGCCTCCTCGGCGGATTCATCGTGGAGCCGAAGGATACCTCGCACGAGCCCAAGGTGGACCAGGATTATGTGATGGTGCTCAATGACGGCGCGCATGGCTACACATTCAATGGCAAGAGCTTTCCCGCTACCGAACCCATCGTCGCGAAGCTGGGCCAGAAGTTGCGAATTCGCTACATGAATGAGGGCATGATGATCCACCCGATGCATTTGCATGGCATGCACCAGACCGTCATCGCGAAGGATGGCTGGCCCCTGCCGTATCCGTACAGGTGTGACACGCTCAACATCGCGCCCGGCGAGCGCTACGACGTCGTCGTCAACTGCAACAACCCCGGCACGTGGGCCTTCCACTGCCACATCCTGCAGCACGCTGAGAGCGACCATGGCATGTTCGGGATGGTCACCGCGCTCATCGTCCAGAAGTAGGCATCCATGGCATCCGATACCATCCGCGTCATCCTCGCCGACGATCATCTCGTCGTGCGGGCGGGCCTCAAGGCGCTGCTTGCGGCCAACCGCGACATCGAGGTGGTCGGGGAGGCAGCGAATGGGCGAGAGGCCATCGCATTGATCGAGCGGCTTCATCCGGACGTCGCCGTGCTGGATCTGGACATGCCCGTGATGGACGGCGTGACGGCGACGAAGGAGCTCACGAGCCGTCAGTCGACGACGCGGGTGCTCATCCTCACGATGCATTCGGAAGACGAGTATCTCGTGGCCCTGCTCGAGGCGGGGGCCGCGGGCTACCTCGTGAAGAATGCGGCGGACCGCGAGCTCGCCGACGCGGTGCGCGCGGTGGCGGCGGGGGACAGCTACGTGCAGCCGTCCGCGGCACTCGCGCTCGCGCGCAACCTGAGCCGCCGCGCCGAGCATCGTGACGAACGGGAGCAGTACAATTCGTTGAGTGAGCGGGAGCGGGACGTGCTCGTCCATGTCGCCAGCGGGTATTCCGCGTCGGAAATCGGCGAGCGGCTGTTCATCAGTCCAAAGACGGTGGAAACGTACAAGCAGCGCATTACCGAGAAGCTCGGACTGTCCCACCGGGCGGATTACGTGCAGTTCTGCCTTCGCCTGGGTCTCCTCAAGACGACGTGACGCCATGACCACAGCGCATCCTCCCCGCTTCATCGAACTCTCCGCGCACGATTCGCTGCGGCTGCTCGGGCGCAACCATATTGGCCGCCTGGCGTTTTCGCTGCACGACCGCATGGACATCGAGCCCCTCCATTACGTGTTCGACGATGGTTGGATCTACGGCCGCACCGGGATCGGGTCCAAGCTGGTCAAGCTCGCCCACCATCCCTGGTGTGCCTTCGAGGTAGACGAGGTCCGTGGCATCTTCGACTGGGACAGTGTGGTGGTGAAGGGCTCGTTCTCCATTCTCGATCCGGAGCTCGGCTCGCGCGATCACTACGAGCGGGCATTGGCCGGCCTCCGTTCGCTCATTCCCGCCACCTTCGACGCGGCCGATCCCGTGCCGCAGCGGTCCATTCTCTTCGGCATCAACGCCAGCGAGATCACGGGGCGATCGGCGCGTACGTAACGGAGCGCAGGGGGGAGTAGGGAAAGCACCCTGTCACCATGCATCATGTCGGGAATGTCCCGGGCAGCCGTAGGCATGCCGCGTTGCGAATTCGTGCATGCTCCCCACATCGGAAGCCCCCCCGGAGACCGAGATTTCCTGCATGCAGATGAACCCCAACGCGCTGCTCCTCCTGGCGCTGCTTCCTTTGGTCATGGCCTCGGGGAGCACTTCGAGCCTTCCATTCGCCGTCGGTGAGCGCCTCAGCTACGCGGTGCACGCCGGCCCGGGCATGAACGGACGCGGCGAGATGTGGATTGCCGGTCCGGTCGATGTACGCGGCACGGCTACGATGGTGTTGCATTCTGATATCACGGGCGGATTTGGTCCGTTCAGGGTGTCGGACAAGACCACGTCCTGGATCGATCCCGACCGCATGATGACGCTTCGCTTCACCAAGTCGGAGCGCAATCCGCTTGGCCGCCATGAGGAGGATGTGGAGTTCGATCCCGCCTCGCAGGGGTGGCGCGCTGCCGACGGGCGGACGGGGGCGAGTCCCTCGGATCAGCCACTCGATGAGCTCTCGTTCATCTATGCACTTCGCACCCTGCGCATTCCGGAGGATGGGGCGCTCGTCCTCAACCGCCACTTCGACACGGAGCGCAATCCCACCGTGGTGCGCTCGCTGGGCCGGTCGTCCGTCACGACGCCGGCCGGCACGTTCCAGGTACGTGACATCGAAATGCGTGTCCGCGACGCGAGACGCTACCGGGGCGAGGGCGTCATCCGCATCTCGCTCAGCGACGACATGTGTCGCCGTCCGGTTCGCATCGAGAGCACCATGCCGAAGGCGGGCACCGTCGTGCTCACGCTGACGGCCGCGGAACCCGTGCTTTCGGCCTGTTCCGCGCGCTGATCCCCCGCGGCGTTGCGTCAGGCGTCGCTCCCGCCGTGTCGGGAGGTTCCCGCCAGCAGGTAGGCAAAGGTGCCGCCACGTTCCACGGTTCGCCCGACGGGTAGCGACACCGCGACATCCGATCTTTCTCATGTCGGCGCGATCACCGCACCGCACCCCAATCAGGAGTTCATCATGCGTCACTCGCTCCGCACCGCCATCATCGCCTTGCCAATGCTGCTGCCCCTCGGCGGGTGGACCAGGGGAGCTGAACTGCTCTCCCTCCAGCCGCAGAGCAAGCTGTGGGTCGAGGGTGGATCCACCATCAGGTCCTGGAGCTGCAAGTCCGAGGATGTCAACGCTGTCGTCGAGGCCACCGGCACCCACGCCGTGACGCAGCTGCTCGCCGGCGAGAAAGTCGTGAAGACCGTGGACGTGACGCTCTCGGGCGAGAAGCTCGAATGCGGCGGCGGCACCATCAACGACCACATGAGGAAGGCGCTCAAGGTTCGCGACTTTCCGACCATCTCCTTCCGGCTGGCCACCTATGACATCAAGCACGGCGCCGACGGGATTTCCGGCACGCTCGTCGGGACTCTTACCCTTGGTGGCGTGAAGAAGTCCATCGACATCCCCGCCACCGGTACCATCGAGAACGGCGCGCTGCACGTGCTCGGCAGCTATGAAATGAAGATGACTGATTACGACCTCACGCCGCCCACACTGATGTTCGGACGCATCAAGGTGCGGGACAACGTCACCGTGAAGTTCGACCTGCTGTTGAAGAGCTGACCACACGTCACCTACAGAGGAATCCTGCCATGACCAATACTCGCCTGACTCTGCTCGCCGCGATGCTCGCGGCAGCGCCGGGCGTCGCGCAACAGCCGGCCGCCCGCGTGGCATCGGCGGGGCGAGCTGATACCAGCCACGCCTCCGACAGCGTTTCCCCCTCCAAGAAGGCGGGCCGCACGGTTGCCGGGCCGGGGGTCCCGCACCTGCCGCG
>JACMOE010000489.1 GCA_014378185.1 Gemmatimonadaceae bacterium
ACACACGACAGAAAACTCACGACTTTTCTTTTAGTCCGCTGTATCCGGAAAGTCACGAGTTGCGGGTTGCGAGTCGCCCACGGCGGGTTCAAGCGCACGAGTGGGTTCTACCGCTCACACTCCGGCGACGACGACCGCCTGTCGCTTGGCCCGGGCATATTCTTCCCTCCGCGCTCGACGCTCACCGTATACCGCGACCCGGGTTCGCCGGGTGAGCGTAGCGTGATCGTCCCATTCTGGTCCGTGCGGTACCACGGCACGCCGTGTCGTGAATACATCGCCTTTGCCTGGGAGTGCATGTGTCCATAGTCGTTGGCCGCCGCTAACGAGGCCACGACGAGCGACGGCTTCAACAGGTCGAGGTAGAGGTCCGTGACGCCGTTGCAGCTTCCGTGATGGTCCGCCTTGAGCACATCGACGCGCATGCCCGGTGATCCACGGTACCCTGCTCGCGTGAACCAGCCGATGTCCTCCGCCTCTGCGTCGCCGGCCATCCACATCGTGAACGACGCGGAGTCAGGTCCCACAAGCTTGATGGCTGGTGAGCGATTGTTCGCGCCGTGGCCGTCCGGATCCGGACGCATGATGTGCAGCCGAGCGCCACCCTTGAGCGTCACGGTGCAGATCGGCTGGCCGTTCACGCACGGATCGTCCGTGTCGCGGTAGGTGAGTGAGCCTGCGCGCACGCGAGACGCGATGGAGTCGCGCAGCTTCTGGAGTGTCACGTTCGGGGAAGGATCCTGGTTCTCCCAGAAGTACCGCACCGTGATGTGCCGGCGCGATGCGAACAGCTCGCGGAGTCCCTGGTAGTGATCGGCGTGGGCGTGTGTGAGGATCACCGCGTCGATCGTCGAGCCGTTGAGGCCGAGGGCGTCGAGGTGGTCGCCGAGTGCGTACGGTGTGGGACCGCCGTCCACGAGCACAGTTGATCCGCCATTCCTGATGAGTATCGCGTCGCCCTGACCGACGTCGAGCACGCGGACGATCAACTCGCGTGGGGAGGGCAGGGGTTGTGTGCTAGTCGCGCGTGGGCGAAGCGTTGGCGTCGTCGTCGCCGCCGACTCCGCGTTCGGTACCGGCGGGCCGACAGATGACGCGGGGGCTGTGGCAGGCGCCGGCCGAGTTGTCGGCTTGACCGAACGATCGGAGCGATGATCGATTGGCGATCCTGTTGGCGGAACGTCCCACTCCACTGAATCTGCCGTGACGCCGGTGGCGTCGCGGAGCACCACCCAGTCGCCCGAATTGCCGAGCACGATGCCGGTGTACACCAGGTCGACGTGGACACCGCCGTTGACTGTCGAGTCGCCATTGCGGCCCAGCATCACCGTCTCGCCTGGCGGCACCACCAGCGATCGTGCGATGGTGAAGCCCGGATCACGCGCAGACTGGAGTTGCCAGCCGCGGAGGTCAGTGGAGTCGCTGCCGAGGTTGGCCAGTTCGATCCATTCGCCGCGGTCGTCGGGGACCAGGCTGGGGTCCGCCATCACGCGGGAGATGATGACGTCGCTGCCCGACAATGTCGGTTGGCGCAACGCATGCTGGAGTGCGCTGCGCGAATCGCTGCACGCCGAGATGGCGAGGAGGGCGGCGCAGCGCATGGCGAAGTGGAGTCGAGGAGTCACGTGCGAAGGGTGAGTACCGCGCGGCGCTGGGGCAAGGCGTCCTGCCGCATCGAATAGTCGAAATCACGCCCAGGCAACGACATTGCACTCTGGTGCATTGCGACGTTGGTCACTGATATTGTCATTCAGGACAAACTTCCGAGACGCCTTTGGAAACACTGTCATCCGCTCACTCGATACTGGAGTGCTTCGTGTACATCTTCAGGCGGTTGTTTTTCGTGGCTCTCGCCCTGGCTGTCAATGCGCCCGGAATACGTGCGCAGGCCAGCGACGCTGACGCCAGGTCGGTCATCGCCGTCGCTGATTCGGTGCTTGCTGCGTTGTCGATCGGCAACAATGCGGCGCTTGCACACTTCACTCTGGACTCTTCGGTTGTGGGTGGCGCCGGCGTGCGCGACGGGGTGGAGCGACTCTCGCTCCGAACGTGGCGCTTATACATCGATCGCAAAGGTGCTTCGCCTTTTACCGAGCGAGGCTTCGGCGCCACTGCCCGCGTGCAGGATCGCGTGGCGCAGGTCTGGATGCCGTATGACCTCTACATCGGCGACGTGTGGTCGCACTGCGGCGTGGATACTTTCACGCTGATGAAGAATGAGGGGCGCTGGCGCGTAGCCGCGCCCATCTACACGATCGAGCAGCCACCGGCTTGCAACAAGCATCCGGCGGGGCCGCCTGCGCACTAAGGGAGGTTGTCGTGCGTCGAGGCCAACTACATTACTGTGTGCAGATAAATACGATGCAACGTCTCAATCGCATCGCCTCTTTCGGCGCCTTTTCGCTCCTCCTGATCACAGGATGCGACGAGCAGGCGACGTCGCCTGGCGTCGCCACGCGTGACACAGCAGCGCTGCTTCAGACCGACTCGCTCGCGTATACGTTGCGCCCTACCAGCGTTGGCTACCAGGCAGAGATTGGCGTGACGCTCACGAACCGGACAACCGGCACCATCTTTATCGTCAACTGCGGTGGGGCAACCGGCGTGCAACTCGAGAAGCGAGTGGGCATCGCGTGGCAAGGTGTCTGGTCCCCGGTGATTCCGCTTTGCCTGAGCCCACCGATCACGGTGCCGATTGGCAGTACGTACCGTACCCGGATCTCCATTTTCGGCGGCTACCCCGGCACGAATGCCTACCCGCAGTTCTCGGTAGCGGATGTTACAGGTGAATATCGCGCGATTTGGGGAAGCGTCCTCAGTACCTATCAGGACTGGCTGCCATTCGGCGATCCCTTGCCCGTCGAATGGCGCACATCGAACAGGTTCACGCTCACGGCCGAGCCCCGGTAGAGTTTGCAGCGCAGTGGGCCACACCAGCTTATGGTGTTGTATGAGATCGTTGCTCTTGGCCGTCGCCACGGTGGTCCTGACCGCCTGCTACGGTGCGTCGGGTTCAGGCGCGCCGTGTGGAGGAGCACAACAGGCTGCAGCGCGTGCCTTTCTTCCGGATTCGGGAATCAATGCCGGAGACACGCTCCTCGTCATTTTCATTCAGCACGATACCCAGGAACTGTCGGAGCTGACGATTTGGCACCTGTGGCCATCCCCCGCCGGAACCATCGACCCAGCGCCTGACCCGCGCGGTCGACTCGTTGCAGAGGATGGGCGTGTTCTCCTTGATTCAGTCGGGTCACGCTACAATCAGCCGGAGAATCGGTACAATCGCCCGACGTGGTATGTCTTCACCTGGATTCGGGACGCAAGTCTTCGTAACGCGGTGTATCAGGGTCTTCGGGACCAGACCCTCTGGATCGAGCTGTGGCGCGTTGGCGCGCAGTCGCCCGGGACCAGGGTCCGTCTCCGAACCGAAAGCGCTGGAATCAGTCCAACGGCGATCTGTCTCTAGGCTGAATAGGCTTGCCACACTCCTGACTGTCTGGCGGCGGCCATGCGTCAAGCAGTGATCCGGGATTCTTCACGGGCGGGAAGAGATTCCCCTCAAGGTCAGATTTAGCGCTAGTTACGTGGGGAATCAGTCCATGCCTGTAAGTGTACCACTACCGTGCATGCCGGCGTCGACGAGTGCTCGATGAGCAGAAGGAACGACAGTCAGTCAGGGTTCAAGGATTTGGGTCGCCATCGTTCACGGGGTGCATTGTGCGATTAACGACAGATAGTCTCTGGTTGGGCTTGACGATGCTGGTGGGATGTGGCGCCACTGAACCACCGATGCGCAGCATCGTAGGTCGCTCGTATGCGCTCAGGTCACTCGATGGTCTGACCTTGCCCACGAACGCACGCTTTCCGCTACGGATTGGCTGCGAGACGGCGGAAGCCGTATCCGGTCGGCTGACATTTAATCGTGACAGCAGCTACGCGTGGGAAGTGCTGCGGCAGGGCGGAGGAACCGGGGGCGTGGCAGGGACATATGTCGAAGTCCAACCTGGAATCCTCGCGATCATTGGCGGAAGGGATACCGTCCGGATATCCGGCGATACCCTACGCGTTGCGCTCAACCGCATGTGCCAGCGTGACGTCATTCTTGCCGTCGCTGAAGGGTGAAGAGTCGACGACGCATCACACTGTTGTTGGCGTTCCTCGCACAGCTCGGCGGGCACACCCTTCACGCCCAACAAGCCAGCGAAGGGGGTCCACCGTCCGCCTTCAATTTCCGTAACGCTGCGGCGTCATCGACATTCCGCATCACTCACGCCCGGCAGGGGCGGCCGACATGGGTGGGCATCGATGCGGAGCGCGTGGACACCACCAGTCACTTCAGTACGTGGCACGCTATTCGAGTCGGCGCACTGATTGGCGGAGGAGTTGGACTGGTTGGAGGGGTGATCGCCGACGCGCGCCAGTCCGGCCCCACGAAGATCTACGGAATCGCACCGACTGGCGGCCTCATTGTCGGGGCACTTGGAGGCGCCGTGATTGGGGCTATCGTAGCCAAGGTGCACGTTCACTGACTGCAGAGCGATTGCGAAACGAGGTCCCTACATCTCATCGACGGAGCGGCGACGGTGCCAGGATGCATATGGCACAAGCCGCATCAACAGGTCACCGGCAAGTTCAGTCCTGGAGCAGCCGCAGCCGATCGCACACCGCGGAACACAGTTGATCCCAAACTTGTAGTTCACAAGACTCCGCGTCGGCGAGGATGTCCAACGTCGCAGCTTATTCGAGTGCTGTCGCGGAGCTTCAGACCCGCCCCGTATCCCTCCGGAACAACATCATGGCACCCAAGCCGAACACCAGTGTCCACACCACGACACTCCCCACCGCCCACGCCGTCGCGCCGCCCATCAGCGGCGCGCGCGCCAACTGTCCCACCCCAA